>CAZLGN010000400.1:0-1520 GCA_964558865.1 uncultured Methylomagnum sp. | reverse complement strand
TTAATTACAGATGCCGCTGCTGTAACAACAGACGATGAAGATGCAGAAGAAGTCGCGGCATTAGCGTCTTCCGACAGTGAATTCGGTCGTACAACGGATCCTGTCCGAATGTATATGCGTGAAATGGGTTCAGTTGAACTTTTAACTCGTGCCGATGAATTAAAAATTGCGAAAAGAATCGAGGAAGGACAACGTCAAGTTGTTCAAGCTATTTCAAGATCTATTTTGGTGGTATCGGATTTTATTGAATCGTTTGAGTCGATTTCAACAGATACATCTACAGAAGCATCAGAAGAAAACAGTATTAAATTAACCGATTTAATTTCGGGTTTTGTTGATTTATCAGAACCTGAAGATTTAATTGCCGCGCTACCTGTTGACGATGACACGACCGACGATGATGATGCCTCCGTTGTGGTTGATGATAGCGGAGAAGATGATAGTAAAGGCTTAAATTACGACGAAGTAAAAGAAAAAGTTGAGGCATTAAAAAAACAATTAGCTTTAGCTTCTAATAGCCTGAAAAGTTATGGTTATTCAAATTCAAAAACAGAAATTGAGTTTGAAAAGCTGACTGACTTATTTATGGAATTTAAATGGTCGTCAAATTATTTGAAAAAATTAACAGCAATTATTCCACGCGGTATAACAGCGGTGAGAGCGCAAGAAAAATTGATTATAGACATAGTCGTTAATCAAGGAAAAATGCCTCGTAAAGATTTTTTAGCAATTTTTACTGAAAACGAAACAAAATCAAAATGGCTAGAACACTGCCTATCTGATTCTGTCAGTAGCGATAATTTAAAAGAGCGTGAAAAAGAGTTACGAAAATCTCTAAAAATTCTAAAAGAAATCGAAGAAGAATACGGTACGTCAATCAGTGGTTTAAAAGACATTAATAAACGTATGTCAATTGGTGAAGCAAAAGCTAGACGTGCTAAAAAGGAAATGATTGAAGCGAATTTACGTTTAGTTATTTCGATTGCGAAGAAATATACAAATCGCGGTTTGCAATTTTTAGATTTGATTCAAGAAGGCAATATCGGTTTGATGAAAGCGGTTGATAAATTTGAATATCGTCGTGGTTACAAGTTTTCAACGTATGCAACATAGTGGATTCGCCAAGCAATTACACGCTCGATTGCTGATCAAGCGAGGACAATTCGAATTCCTGTTCACATGATTGAAACGATTAACAAATTGAATCGAATTTCACGGCAAATTTTGCAAGAACTAGGGCGCGAAGCAACGCCTGAAGAACTTGCAGAACGTATGGAAATGCCTGAAGATAAAGTTCGTAAAGTGTTAAAAATTGCCAAAGAACCTATTTCGATGGAAACCCCTGTCGGCGATGATGAAGATTCGCATTTAGGTGATTTTATTGAAGATTCAAAAGTGCTTTCACCTGTTGAATCGGCAACCATTGCAGGTTTGCGTGAATCGACGCAAAACGTGCTTGCTGGTTTGACAGCAAGAGAAGCGAAAGTATTGAGAATGCGTTTTGGTATTAACATGAATAC
>CAZLGN010000399.1:0-1520 GCA_964558865.1 uncultured Methylomagnum sp. | reverse complement strand
TCATGCCGCGACGACGGTTTAAATCGCCGATTACGTCACCAACGTGATCAGACGGCGTGAAGGTATCAACCGCCATAATTGGCTCAATCAATTGGGGTGCTGCTTTTGGAATTGATTGACGGAATGCGGCTTTCGCTGCGATTTCAAACGCAATAGCGGATGAATCGACTGCGTGGAAACCACCGTCCATCAACATGACTTTGAAATCTAAACAGGGGAAGCCAGCCAAAACGCCTTTGTCCAACATCGATTTGAAACCTTTTTCAACTGCTGGCCAGTATTCGCGTGGCACGTTTCCGCCCGTCACTTTTGATTCAAATACGAAACCTGAACCTGGTTCACCTGGTTCGATGATGTAGTTGATTTTGCCGTATTGACCTGAACCACCTGATTGTTTTTTGTGGGTGTATTCGTCTTCAACCATGCGTGTAATCGTTTCACGGTACGCAACTTGTGGTTTGCCGACGATAACGTCAACGCCATGTGTACGACGCAAAATGTCCACTTTGATGTCTAAGTGTAATTCGCCCATGCCTTTCAAAATCGTTTCGCCGCTGTCTTCGTCGGTTTCAACGTGGAAAGAAGGATCTTCTTGAATCATTTTGCCAAGCGCAACGCCCATTTTTTCAGAAGCCGCTTTATCTTTTGGCGAAATTGCTAACGAGATAACGGGATCAGGGAAAACCATTGGTTCTAATGTCGCAGGGAATTTTGGATCACACAACGTGTGACCTGTTTGCACGTTTTTCATACCCAAAACCGCAACGATGTCACCCGCTTGCGCTGATTCTAATTCGATACGCGTGTCGGCGTGCATTTCAACGATACGACCAATACGTTCGGTTTTACCAGTGAAAGTATTTAGAACCGCTGTGCCTTTTTCCAATTTACCTGAGTAAATACGCAAGAAAGTCAACGCGCCAAAACGGTCATCCATAATTTTAAACGCTAATGAACGCAAAGGGGCATCAGCGGTTACGATTGCAAATTTACCTGTTGGGTTGCCATCTAAATCGACTTCAGGTTGTGGATTAACTTCAGTTGGGCAAGGTAAATAATCGATAACGCCGTCTAAAACTAATTGAACACCTTTGTTTTTGAAAGATGAACCGCAGAAAGTCGGGAAGAAATCCATTTTGATGGTGCCTTTACGAAGGCAGCGTTTCAAATCTTCAATGCTTGGTGCAATTTCGTCGTCTAAGTATTTTTCATAAATTGCGTCATCTTGATCGATAACATCTTCAATCAATTTAACACGGTATTCTTCTGCCTTGGCTTGCATATCAGCAGGTACGTCTTCAATCGTGTATTTCAACGGATCACCAGACTCATCCCAAATCCACGCTTTCATAGTCAACAAATCTACAACGCCACAGAATTTGTCTTCTTCGCCAATTGGCAAGGTCATCACAACAGGTTTTGCCGCTAAAACGTCTTCAACTTGTTTCACAACGCGATAAAAATCTGCGCCGATACGGTCTAATTTATTAACATAAATCACCCGTGAAACTTTTGAATCG
>CAZLGN010000398.1:0-1520 GCA_964558865.1 uncultured Methylomagnum sp. | reverse complement strand
GGTTTTGGAATTGTCACCATTGCGACTTCCATAATTTGCGGCGGTTTTTTTGGTTCATCTTTGGGGGCATTGAGAAGCTGAAATGCTACGCCGCTATGTAACGCAATAACCATCGCAAGCATCAATCCACCGCGCAAACGGGCATTTTTAAGCTCTTGTTGTGACGGCTCAAAAATCGGATAACCCGTAAAAGTCGAATGTGTTTTGTCCATAAAAATTAGGCTTCGCTAAAGTGATTGATTTCGACAGTGATGTGGACTAATTCTTCGTGAATGCTAAGTCGCTTTTTAAAATAATCGGGTGTGACGGTTTCGCTGGTGAGCAAGGATAAAATACACGCATATTTATTTTTGCTCACGCGCCAAACGTGCAAATCGGTGATTTTGGCTTGAATTTCACCGTCGTTAATCACTTCAAAAATTTCTGCAACAACAGGCGAATCCATTTCCGCATCGAGTAACACACGTCCCGTTTCGAGTAATAATTTATACGCCCAAATCAAAACCAATAACGCGCCGACAATTCCCATCGTGGGGTCAAGCCAATTTGCGCCCCAAATTTTCCCACCAAACAACGCGATAATCGCCAACAAAGATGTTGCCGCATCTGCGATAACGTGCAAATACGCTGAACGTAAATTCAAATCGTGATGATGGTGATGGTCGTGCGAATGCCCGTGAGAATGGTCGTGATGATGTCCGTCTTTTAACAGCCACGCGCAAAGCAAATTCACGACTAAACCGCCTGCGGCAATCGCAATTGCTTGATCGTAATGAATCGGCATCGGCGCAATTAAACGCTGCGCCGATTGATAAAGCATCAGCCCTGCAACGCCTAGCAAAAAAATCGCGCTGGTGTAGCCGCCCATGATTTCAATTTTCCATGTCCCAAATGCAAAGCGTTTATCGTGGGTTAATTTTCTGGCGGCGCGATAAGCAAACACTGATAAACCCAACGCTAAAACGTGCGAACTCATGTGCCAACCGTCGGCGAGCAATGCCATTGAGTTGTAAAACCAGCCGCCGAAAATTTCGCCAATCATCATTAAAGCGGTTAAAAACACCGCCCATTTTGTATTGCGTTCAGCAAGCGGATTTCCTTCGTTAAAAAGGTGTGAATATCGGCAATTAGCAAGGGATTTATCTGTGATGCTCATTTTGAAATACTCTTAAAAATTTAAAGGCGTTATTATCACAATAAAATCACTTAAAGTTTGTAATCGATTGCTCGATTATTTTGACTGTCTTTTTTAATATCAGTTTCCACTTTTTGCCCTGCACGTTCTTTTTGATAATTGGCAATCATCGCTTCCCAGTTTTCATATTTTTGATATTCCGCCAAACCTTCTGCTTTACGTTTTTGAAAAATGTCTTTGCCCATTGCAATCAATTCGGACGGCGTTTTACCATCAATAGATTTGAAAAATATGGCGTTGTCTTTTTCGGCTTCACGCGATAAGCCAAACGCAATTTCATATTCAATTCGCATGGCTTCTGGCAAACGCGGTTTTATCATTTGCA
>CAZLGN010000397.1:233-1521 GCA_964558865.1 uncultured Methylomagnum sp. | reverse complement strand
CAAGGTCATTACAGACAAAAACTCGCCAACCAAAATGTCGCACAGCATTTTTATATACTTCGCGCAGGTTAGTTTTCGGTTTTTAATTTTATTAAAATAGCGAAAAAACCAATCAAAATTGCTATTCACAATGATTAAATTTAAACCAACAGACAGACAAACAAAAGAACTTTACCAGGCGATCATTCAGAATCCACACGCCAGAAATCGAAAAAAAGCCTTTGCTGTTTATCTCAGAGCGATGGGAGAATCGAACCATAGAGCTGCGAAACTAGCTCATGTGAACAATGACACCGTCACCAATCATGTGAAAAATTATGTTTCTGGCGGGATACAGGCGTTATTCATGGAAAATTATCACCAATCTAAAAGCCGATTAGAACCGTATCGAGAGCAGTTAATAAAACTTTTTAAAAATCAGCCACCGCATACAGTTAGCCAAGCAAGCGAGTTGATTTTTGAGGTGACGGGGATTCGCTTACAAAATACGGCTTGTCGAACTTTTTTGAAAAAAATTGGTCTGAAATACAGATGCTGTGGATTGGTTCCAGGAAAAATAGCAGATGATCCTGAACACCAAAAAATACAACAAGAGTTTCATGATCAAAAATTGCAACCCTTACTTTTGGAAGCCAAAGAGGGCAAGCGCACGGTGCTTTTTGTAGATGCGGCTCATTTTGTGATGGGCGCGTATTTGGGCATGCTATGGTGTTTTGTTCGTCAATTATTGCCGTCTGCGAGCGGGCGAAAACGCCACAATGTTTTGGGAGCTTACGATCCCATACGTCATCAGGCTATTACTGAAACCAATGACACCTACATAAATCAGGAAGTTTTCTGCTCTTTTTTAGAGAAAATTGCAGCCTCTTATGCAGAATCCAATTGTCCCATCACCTTAATTCTGGATAATGCTCGGTATCAAAAATGCCAATCGGTATCTGATAAAGCGAAAGAATTGGGTATCGAATTACTGTATTTGCCTCCTTATTCACCAAATCTAAATTTAATCGAACGAGTGTGGCGTTTTGTAAAAAAACAAGTTTTGTACTGCAAGCATTATGACAAGTTTGTCGATTTCAAAAATAGTATCGACAACTGTATGTGTGAGTTGGCTACTAAATTCAAATCGAACATGGAGTCGTTAATTACACTTAATTTTCAATTATTTACACCAAAAACCGAAAACTAGACCGCGCGAAGTATAACGACGCTTACAACCCAGTTCCACACGATGCTGCTTTTGTTGAAAAGTTGCTAAGTAATCCTGAAGTTCGCCGAGAATATGAAC
>CAZLGN010000397.1:0-223 GCA_964558865.1 uncultured Methylomagnum sp. | reverse complement strand
TAGCGGAATATAAAAACAAAAAAATGTGTTTGCGTTGTGGGACGTTCTTTTTTGATGATTGTGAAACCTTATCTCCTTCTGTTGTTGCAACCCCGATAATTGTGGAATCTTTAAATTCAAGCGATATGAAAAAATGCCCGTTTTGTGCAGAAGAAGTGAAAGCTGATGCAATTCGTTGCAAACATTGTCGCAGTGATATTTGAAAAATATGAAATTATCCACG
>CAZLGN010000396.1:0-1540 GCA_964558865.1 uncultured Methylomagnum sp. | reverse complement strand
GAAACTCCCACAGGAGCAAAACTATTTAATGTTACAATGCCATTTAGATAATCAATAGAACCGATGTTATCGTTTAAAGTTTTCTTGACGTTTTGGGTGTCGAAGTAATAAATCTTCAAGCGACCAATACGACCTTGCAAACTTGCTCTAATTACTGCGCCCGATCCACCACCGCCACTGATTAAAACAGTTGCAGAAGTATACCCAACACCAGGATTGGTGATTTCAACACGCTTTACTGCACCATTTACAATTAATGCACGAGCAGAAGCACCTGTGCCATCACCGTCGATTGTAACTGTTGGTGTTGTAACGTAGCCACTGCCACCAGTTAACACTTCAATCGACTCTACGCCAGTAAATGACTGCAATACTTCTTCAATAAAGCAATTTATAGCAATTCCAGCGTCGTCATTATAGGTGAATGACGGTGTCGAAATAAGTCTTTCGGCTGTTGTGCCTTGTTTTAACTCTGTTCCAAAGTCAAGAGAGTAACTTAATGTGCGAGTTACATCGGGAGCAAAACGTTTTTCCAAATAAACCTTAATATCGTTACTTGTAATTGATGGATCAGCGTCATCTACTGCTCTTGACAACTGAGAAATCTTGAAAGATGAATTAAAAGTGTCAAGATTATTGATTGCGAATGATTTAATCGCAGAAATGACAGCTGCATCAACTTCATTGGCAGTTTTATTTGTTTTTGTTGGGTCAAAATTGACGTCAACAGCAAGATTGATGTAATTATAGTCTGCTTCAACGTATTCAGGTGTCACGGTAAGCATAGAAAATGGCTTAATGACTGAATTTTTTACATATTCAATCTCAGTTACAGTAATTTCATAGCCACCAAGTGGTTTTGCAGTGAAAAATACCTTGCCATATACTGGTGGAACGTTTTCTTCACCACCCCAGACATTGACAGCCTCAAAATATGGGTATTCACGGTTGATTAGAGCGATATAATCGTTCTTTGTTACTGCTCTATTTTTCGCAATGAATGCTTTTGGTGCTGTGAAGCGAATTTTCTCAATATCTTCTTCTGCGGCACCTGAAGTAGACGCGCTGACCAGTGTCACGGCAACGTTTGCGTTTGTTAAAATTGTATCTAAAGGTCTAAATTCGCGTAAATTGTTTCCTGTTAAACCAGATGTGAGCAAATAAGAAACGATAACGATATTCCCCTCAACTAATGCCTTACCGACGACGTTATCTCCGAAGTAAATTTGATACTTTCCGTTCTTATTTTCTTCTAGATAATACACGGTGGCGTTTTCATCAACGTCAGTTGCGTCTTGAGCAAGGATGTACGTCTCTTGATTGGCGTTTTGCGCTGATCTTTGAACCTTAACTTGAAGTGTTGAAGTGTCGATACCAACATCAGGCAGTTCGAATATTTGTTTTGGATTGGTTTGTGAATCATATGTAAATGTTATGCCGTTTGGTTGCCCTTCTTTGATTTCTAAATTCTCAACGACGAACAATCCAGAACTTAAATTTTTAGAAACAACTCTAGCGGATGGGTTCACAAAAACATAAT
>CAZLGN010000395.1:0-1562 GCA_964558865.1 uncultured Methylomagnum sp. | reverse complement strand
TTCTTTAATCAAGCCCATCGCAATCCCTGCAACAGGTGCAGATAATGGAACGCCTGCATCCATCAACGCTAAACTGCTGCCGCAAACCGAAGCCATTGAACTTGAGCCATTTGATTCGGTGATTTCAGACACGACGCGAATTGAATACGGGAATTCTTCCATATCAGGTAAAACGGCTAAAACACCACGTTTTGCTAAACGTCCGTGACCGATTTCGCGGCGTTTTGGTGAACCGACAAAACCCGTTTCGCCAACACTGTACGGAGGGAAATTGTAATGCAACATGAAAGGTTCTTTGTATTCGCCAGCGAGTGCGTCGATAACTTGTGAATCGCGTGCTGTGCCTAATGTTGCTACGACTAACGCTTGCGTTTCGCCGCGTGTGAATAAAGCTGAACCGTGCGTGCGCGGTAAAACGCCAGTGCGAATGGTGATTTGACGGACTTTATTGAGTGGGCGACCGTCGATGCGTTGACCATCATTTAAAATCGCGCCACGCACTACGTCATATTCTAATTGTTCAATTACGCCTTTAATTTCGCGTTCATCGTAGGCTTCGTCAGCGGTTAATTTTTCAATCAACGCGGTGCGAATTTCTTTGAGTTTTTCTTGGCGAACCAATTTTTCAGGAATCAAATAAGCCGTTTTTACGTCGGCTTCAATTGCGCCAACTAAACGATTTAATTCATGATTGGGTTCAGGTGCAATCCACGCGATTGGTTCACGATTTACCGCTGCCGCAAATTCGTTAATGGCGTTAATCGCTGTTTGCATTTGCTCGTGACCAAACAAAACTGCGCCGAGCATGACTTCTTCAGATAGATTTTTCGCTTCCGATTCCACCATTAAAACCGCTTGCGCCGTTCCCGCCACAACCAAAATCAAATCCGATTCTTTTAATGCCGCTGGTGTTGCGTTGAGTAAATACTGACCATCTTTGTAGCCAACATTTGCCGCGCCGATGGGTCCATTAAATGGCAAACCTGAAATCGCTAAAGCCGCCGATGCGCCAAGTAATGCAGGAATTTCAGTATCTACTTCTGGATTTAACGAAACAACGGTGGCGATAATTTGCACTTCGTTGGTGTAGCCTTCAGGAAATAAAGGACGAATCGGGCGATCGATTAAGCGCGAAATCAAGGTTTCTTGTTCAGACGGGCGACCTTCGCGTTTGAAAAATCCACCTGGAATTTTGCCAGCTGCGTAGGCTTTTTCTTGATAATTCACGGTTAATGGGAAAAAGTCGCCGCCTATTGCTGATTTTTTGCCAACCACGGTGACTAAAATAGACGTTCCGCCTACATCAATCATGACTGCGCCATCTGCTTGACGTGCAATTTCGCCTGTTTCGAGGATAACTTTTTGATCGCCGTACTGAAATTCTTTACGAATAGGATTCACTCTGGGATTTCCTGTAATTTGAAAATAATTTGAAAATGTCTTTGTTTCTATAAGCAAAAACGGCACAAAAAGTGTGCCGTTTTCTAAGTGGTTTTTTATTTACGCAACCCTAAGCGTGCAATCAATGTGCGATAACGCTCGCCATCTTTACCCTTCAAATA
>CAZLGN010000394.1:0-1572 GCA_964558865.1 uncultured Methylomagnum sp. | reverse complement strand
GCTTCTAAAAGTTGTTCGCTCATTTGTGTGGCGCGAAAACTATCGCCAATCAATAGCGGTTGTATCGGCGAATTCGACGGCATTAACGGCAAGCCTAATTCTGCTGCGTCCGTTTTGAATTGCGAAATTAACGCCTGTAATTTTTCTCTTCGCCATGTTTCGGCAATGACGATTTTCAAACTGGCGCGTGTCGCTTCGGCAATAGCGGGGGGCAGGGCAGTTGTATAAATATACGTTCGCGCAGATTGAATTAACGATTCAATTAAGGTTTCTGAACCCGCGATAAATGCGCCAAATGTCCCAAATGCCTTGCCTAATGTTCCCATTAAAATCGGCACGTCGTCAGCAGTTAAATTCAATTGTTCAACCAAACCGCCACCCGTTTTGCCCAAAACCCCAAAACCGTGTGCGTCATCCACCATCAATAACGCAGCGTTTTGTTTCGCTAAAATTGCCAATTCGCGCAACGGCGCGACATTGCCATCCATACTAAAAACGCCGTCGCTGACAATCAATTTGTCGCCACTTGCTGCCTTTAGATACTTTTCTAACTGTTTTAAATCGGCATGCGGATAACGCTTAAAATTTGCGCCCGATGACAAACCGCCATCAAGCAGCGAAGCGTGATTAAGTTTGTCCTCAAAAACGCTATCGCCGCGACCCACTAAGGCGTTTATTGTTCCGACATTCGCCATGTAACCTGTTGAAAATAATAACGCCCGTTCGCGTCCCGTAAATTCGGCGAGTTCTTGTTCTAGCAAATGATGCGCTTTTGAATGACCGCAAATTAAATGCGCTGAACCGCTGCCCATGCCGTAAATATCCGCCGCATTTTTGAAAGCGGCGACAACAGTTTCATTTTTTGCTAATCCTAAATAATCGTTACTGCAAAAGTTCACAACGGTTTTATCGTCTAAAATTCGACGTAAACGATACAAACCTTGAGCCTTTAGATTTTCGTGGTGCGCGAGTTGATTTGAAAAAATCATTTGTTCAGTTCACGTTAAATAATTTGATTTGTTATCGGTGCTACGGTGTTTTCGACTTAGAATGTTCAACATTATTCGCTCGTTATGGGTGATTTTCAGTTTCTAGCATACATATTAACGCAATCACGCCGACGATAAAAACAACTCACATTCATGCAAAAAACCAATTTAGAAATTTACAAACGCCTACTCGTCTACGTTAAACCGCACAGCCGATTCTTTTTCATCAGCATTATTGGCTTTTTGGTGTATTCCGCGACGCAACCGTTATTTGCGAAAATGATTCAAGAAATCATCGACACGTTGCAAGCTAAATCGCACGAAAAACTGTATTACTTGCCGTTGTTGTTTAGCGGTTTGATTATCGTGCGTGGCATTGGTTCATATTTCGGCAATTACTTTTTAGCCAAAGTGTCATCGAATGTTATTCATGCGTTGCGCTGCGAAATTTTCGAGAAATACACCCAACTTCCCACCACACATTTTGATTCTAACAACAGCGGTTACATGATTTCGCGCATTACGCATAACGTGAATCAAGTCGCGCAAGCCACAACCGATGCGGTGCGAAAAGTGGTGCAAG
>CAZLGN010000393.1:0-1575 GCA_964558865.1 uncultured Methylomagnum sp. | reverse complement strand
CAGCGCGGCATCGATGTTGATTTCGCTCATGTCATTGACGATGACGGCGATTTTTAAACCGTCACGATTCGCTAAAATGGCATTGAGTAACGTTGTTTTTCCTGCGCCTAAAAAGCCAGAAAGCACGGTGACAGGAAGTTGTTTTGTGGTCATAGTATTGAAGAAAAAGTGAATTTTATTGATATGTTATATTATAACACTTAGTAGGCAAGCGCAATTTTCATTGCTGGCAATTTTGACAAATTCCATGAATTTCAATCGCTTTGCTATGCGCGATAAAATTGGCATTTTTTAATTCTTGCGCGAGAATTTGCATTACTGAATCGGCGTGACGTTCTTCGACGTTTTCACATTGTTTGCAAATCAACAATAATTGTTCGTGCTTGGTTTTCAAATCACAGCAACCAATAAACGCATTCAAACTTTCGACGCGATGAATAAAACCTTGTTCACGCAAAAAATCGAGAGCGCGGTAAATTGTGGCGGGTTTTGCCGCCGCTTGTAGCGGTTTAATACGTTCAAGTAAATCGTAGGCTTTGACGGCGTGATGATTTTCCCAAATCAGTTCTAAAACTTGTTGGCGAATCGCGGTGAGTTGCACGCCACGTTCGGTGCAAAGTTGCGAAGCGTTGTTTAACGCGGTTTGAATACAGTTTGAATGATTGTGAATGTCTGGCATTGTGAAATGATTAAGTTAATTTGCAATTGATACAATATAACATAGCGTTTTAATCATACAAGCCGAAGCGAATAATTTTTTGAAAATCGATAGCGTGAATTTGAACGCTATCGATTTTATTTTTGCTTTACTGCGTGCGTAACATCGACGTTTTTCCAATCATGACATCCAATGTTTTACGCAAGCGGGTAAAAACGGATTCTTGAATGTAGGGAATGTTGTGTTTTTCGCAAATCGTTTTTACCAGCGGCTGTGCTTTTTGATATTGACTTGCAGGCATATCGGGCCACAAATGATGCTCAATTTGATAATTCAGCCAACCGTGCAGAAAATCTACTAAATCTGTGCCGCTTGGATAATTTACCGAGCCAACGATTTGACGTAAATAAAACTCGCCTTTTCCTTTTGCTTTTTCTTCAAACATCATTACGTCTTCGCCCGTATGATTTGGGCCAATAACCAAAAACGAATGTAAATTCGTGAAAACTTCTGCCATTAAAACGTTAATGAAAACATTCGTCGCGGCAACGGCACTGATTGGCAAAAATACCAACGGAATTACCACAAACTGCACAATTCCATAAGGCAACATACAACTTAACCATAAATCTCTGCCCGCAGGTTTTAACGGATTCCACATATCGGCGCGTGAAACTTGATTACGTTTGCCGCCTGCTTCTTTCGCTTGAATGGCGCGATATTCGGTCAATGTCGAGGAAGCGTAATAAATAATTTTCCAACTCGCCGCCATTAACGCCAACAACACATAACGTCCCCACGTTGGAATGTTAGATTGGCGCAACGATTCCATGTTGAATTCAACTTGGTCGGGATCGACTTCTTCACCCAAATGGTAATGATGAATGTCGTTGTGTTCCGTGTCCCATGCCGCTGGA
>CAZLGN010000392.1:0-1576 GCA_964558865.1 uncultured Methylomagnum sp. | reverse complement strand
CGCTTTGCCTAAAAAATGTTCTGAATTGTGTTCGGCAGAGGCCGCTAATTTAATAATGTTCACTTCGCTCAAACGTGAAAGTTTCAATAAATCAGTGACTTTCGGTTTACCTTCGGTAATTGTTCCCGTTTTGTCAAACACGATAACGTTGAGTTTTGCGGCGGTTTCTAAACTTTCACCGTTGCGAATATAAATACCTTCGCGGGCGGCTTGACCAGCACCAACCATAATTGCCGCAGGCGTTGCCAATCCTAACGCGCACGGGCAAGCAATCAATAAAACCGTAATCGCATTTCCAAACGCAAAGCTAAACGACGCACCTGCCGCGAGCCAACCGACTAACGTCAACGCCGATAACGCCATTACCGACGGCACGAAAACGGCTGAAATTCTATCGACGTGTTTTTGAATCGGTAATTTTGTCGATTGCGCTTGGTCAACCATGTGGACAATTCCCGCCAACACCGTATCCATGCCGATTGCAGTCACTTTGACACGCAACGCGCCACTGCCATTCACGCAACCGCCGATAACTTTTGAGCCGTCATTTTTCACAACAGGCAAACTTTCACCCGTCACCATCGATTCATCAACGGTGGAAACGCCGTGAATAACTACGCCGTCAGTTGGAATTTTTTCACCTGGTCGAATCAAAATTAAATCGTCTATTTCGAGCAAATCGACATCAACAATTTCTTCTAAATCACCGTTAATTCGTGTCGCAGTTTGCGGTTGTAAATCGACTAATTGCCGAATCGCTTCGCCTGCTTTGCCTTTAGCGCGTTCTTCTAAATACCGTCCGAGCAAAACAAACGTGATAATTGCCGCCGCTGCTTCAAAATATAAATGTCCGCTACGTCGCAAAAATGCGGGCAAACTGTAACCATAAGCCGAACCTACGCCTAACGCGATGAGGGAATCCATGTTTGCCGCGCGTTGCCTAGCCAACCGCCATGCTTTCGCAAAAAACGGAAAGCCTGCCCAAAACACTACGGGCGTAGTCAATGCGAGTTGCATCCAATGCAGTTTGCGCGAAGTCACCATTGCCATACCCGCAATAATCACGGGCGTACTTAAAATCGCTGACCACATAAAACGATGTTTCGCGGTCGCCACACGATTTTGTTCTTTTTCGATTAACTTTTTACGTTGTGAAAGCGTGTCCATCGGAAAAGTTTTGTAACCAATGTGCGAAACCAATTCGCTCACATCATTTTTGGCTAATTGCCCTTGAACCGAAAGCGTTGCGGTGCCGAAATTCACGCTCGCCGTTTTCACCCGTTCATCACGTTTTAAAACCATTTCAATCAATAACGCGCACGACGCACAACTCATGCCTTCAACGGCTAAATCGATGTCCTGCAATTTACCATCAAAATGTTTGTGTTCAGGATGTCGCAATGTGGGACTGGAATTTTCAAGATTCCCCAGCACCGCATCAAGCAAAATCAGCAAATTTTTCTTCGGCAAACCTGCGGGATCAAATTCAATTACAACGGAACCAATTTCCCAAACCGTTTTCACCCGCTTAATTTCAGGGCGTTTTTTTAAAATGATTTCAAAAATATAGGCGCGT
>CAZLGN010000391.1:0-1603 GCA_964558865.1 uncultured Methylomagnum sp. | reverse complement strand
TTAGCGAAGCGGTTTTTGGACAAGATTACAATGAAACACTTGTTCATCAATTGGTCACTCGTTATTTAGCCGGCGCACGTCAAGGTACGAAAGCACAGAAAACACGTTCTGACGTGAGTGGCGGCGGTATCAAACCTTGGAGACAAAAAGGCACGGGTCGTGCGCGTTCAGGTACTTCAAGAAGTCCTATTTGGCGTACGGGTGGTGTGACTTTCGCTGCAAGACCGCGTAATTACGATCAAAAATTGAACAAAAAAATGTTCCGTGTGGGCATCCGTTCGATTTTGTCAGAATTGCTACGTCAAGATCGTTTGATTATCAGTGCTGAAGTTTTAGCAACTACGCCAAAAACGAAAGCGTTGAAAGCACAATTGAATGCAGTTGAATCAAAACGTACATTGATTGTTGTCAATGAAGTTGATGCAAATTTGGCTTTAGCTTCACGCAACATTCCTTATGTTGAAGTGGTTGAAGCGGCAAATTTAAATCCAGTTTTGTTAGTCGCTGCGGATAAAGTGATTGTTACGCCAAGCGCGTTGCAACAGTTAGAGGAGCGTTTAGCATGAGTGCAAATTTGTACCAATTAACACGAGTTTTAGAAGCACCACTCATTTCTGAAAAAAGCACGATTGCCGCTGAAAAAGACAAGCAAATTGTTTTTAAAGTGTTGAAAAGTGCGACAAAGAAACAGGTAAAAAGTGCCGTTGAAGCAATGTTTAATGTCGAAGTGGATGCTGTGCGCGTGTTAAACGTAAAAGGCAAACAAAAAAGATTCGGACGCACATTAGGTCAGCGTTCAGACTGGAAAAAGGCTTACGTTAAGCTAAAAGAAGGTCATGATATTGAATTCGCTGCGGCTTAATTGATTAGTAAAGGAAACGGTAAAAAGTTATGGCGATTATAAAGTCAAAACCGACCTCCCCTGGATCACGGTTTGTAGTTCGCGTAAAAAATGACGCATTGCATAAAGGGAAACCTTTCGCTGCGTTATTAGAGAAAAAAAGTAAAACAGGTGGTCGCAACAACAACGGTCGTATTACGACACGCCACATTGGCGGCGGTCACAAACAGCACTATCGTTTGATTGATTTCAAAAGAAATAAAACTGAAATTCCAGCGGTTGTTGAACGTTTAGAATACGATCCAAACAGAACCGCAAACATTGCGTTGATTTTGTACAAAGACGGCGAACGTCGTTACATCATCGCACCGAAAGGTTTGGAAGCAGGTCAAGAAATTATTTCTGCTGATGTTGCACCTGTTAAACCAGGTAACTGTATGCCGTTGCGTAACGTTCCAGTGGGTACAACAGTACACTGCGTGGAATTGAAACCAGGCAAAGGCGCACAAATTTCAAGAAGTGCGGGAACATCAGTACAATTAGTTGCTCGTGATAATACTCACGCTACAATTCGTTTGCGTTCTGGTGAAATGCGTAAAGTGTTAGCTGATTGCAAAGCGGTTATCGGCGAAGTATCAAACTCAGAACACAGTTTGGCTTCACTTGGTAAAGCAGGCGCGAAAAGATGGCTTGGTGTTAGACCGACTGTTCGAGGCGTTGTTATGAACCCAGTTGACCATCCACACGGTGGTGGTGAAGGTC
>CAZLGN010000390.1:0-1605 GCA_964558865.1 uncultured Methylomagnum sp. | reverse complement strand
TTTGGTTTTGCGCGTAATTCGCCAAAAATCCAAACGCATCAACGGCAACTTCAGGCGTATTGAAATGCGCGACATTGCTGTTTGCAAATAACGCACGACCTTCTTCCACTTTCGCACCACCTGTCCAAGCGGCTAAAACAGGTTTTTTACTGGTTTTCGCGCCTTCAATAATGAATTCAGCCACTTCGGTCGGATTGGTCATGGCTTGCGGCGTTAAAATCACTAACACGCCGTCGATGTTATCGTCTTTTAAACACACATCAAGCGACTGTTTATAACGTTCCGAAGTTGCGTCGCCCAAAATATCAACAGGGTTTGCGTGTGACCAATGCGTTGGTAAAACGGCGTTTAGAGCATTTAAACTTTCATTGCTGAGTTCTGCCATTTTGATACCAACATCTTCTGCGCGGTCGGTACTCATTACACCAGGTCCCCCAGCGTTGGTAATAATCGCTAAACGGTCTTGTGTCACTTCGTAATTATTCGCCAAAACGCGCGTCGCTGAGAACAATTCAGAAATGCTATAAACCCGCACCACGCCAGCACGTTCAATCGCCGCATCAAAAACGCTATCGCCGCCAACCATTGCGCCTGTGTGTGACATTGCCGCTTTAATGCCTGCTTCGTGACGACCTGATTTAATTAACACTACTGGTTTCAAACGTGCCGCTGCTTTTAAACCGCTTAAAAAACGACGCGCATCGCGTATGCCTTCGACATACATCAAAATACCTGTGGTTTTGGTGTCGGTTGCCAAATAATCTAACACTTCACCGAAATCAATATCTGCCGCGCCACCCATTGAAACGACGGTTGAGAAACCAATGTCTTCCGATTTTGCCCAATCTAAAATCGCGGTGCAGACTGCGCCCGATTGTGATAATAACGCCAAATTGCCGTCTTGAATCGTACCGTCGCCGAAAGTTGCGTTTAAAAATCCGCTCGGACGCGCCACACCTAAACAATTTGGACCAATAATGCGAATGCTGTAACGGTGTGCAATGTCTAAAACTTCCTGTTGTAAACGATGACCTTCTTCACCCAATTCACCAAAACCTGCGGTGATAATAATCACCGAGTTCACGCCTTTTTCACCGCATTGACGCATAACAGCAGGCACAGTTGGCGCGGGCGTTGAAATGACAACTAAATCTAAATCTTCAGGAACCGAATTTAAGTCGGGATAGGCTTTTAGACCTAGAATTTGTTCACGTTTATTGTTGACGGGATACAAGCCACCTTTAAATTCGGCTTCTTGCATATTGAGTAATAATCGATAACCCACGCTTTCAGGGCGTTCAGATGCACCAACGATGGCAACAGATTTTGGGGTAAAAAAGCGATTCAGATAATGTGGACCCATAACAAACTCCAGAATTAAGGTAAGAAATAGTGGCAAACAAAAGCACGCTACAGCGTTTTAACGATAGTTTCGACCGTAGAAAATCTCGGTTACTTCTTTGTGAACTTTCTTTTCGATTTCAATTTTTTGTTCTGCCGACAAATTGCACTCTTTTTCAAACAAATAATTTTCCAACTCTGTTTCTTTAAGCATCATTTTGGTGTGGAAAATGTTTTCTTGATACACATTCACATCAATCATTT
>CAZLGN010000389.1:0-1616 GCA_964558865.1 uncultured Methylomagnum sp. | reverse complement strand
TTTAAGCAAAACGCTTCGTGCTTATTTATCCGAAAACTGCGTAATTGAAACACCCGAAATTGCAGTTGAACAAATCGCCACTGATGGCACGATTAAATGGGCAATGCAGACGCATTGCGGCAATCGTATCGAAAGTGTTTTTATTCCCGAAGATGACCGAAATACGCTGTGTGTTTCGTCACAAATTGGTTGCGCGTTAGCCTGTACGTTTTGTTCCACCGCGCAACAAGGTTTTAATCGCAATCTCAAAACGTCAGAAATTGTCGGGCAATTATTTGTCGCCCAAAATCGCGTTGGCAAAGACCGTCGAATTACCAATGTGGTGATGATGGGCATGGGCGAACCGTTGTTAAATTTCGATAATGTGGTCGCGTCGGTCAATTTAATGATGGACGATTTTGCTTATGGTTTATCGAAACGCCGCGTCACAATTAGTTCATCAGGCGTTGTGCCAGCCATTGAACGTTTGGGCGACGTGTGCGATGTCAGTTTAGCGATTTCACTTCATGCGGTGCGAGACGAATTGCGTGATGAACTGGTACCGATTAACAAAAAATATCCGCTAAAAATGTTAATGGAAGCCTGCCGCGAAAATGCCAAAATCGCGCCACGTCGTTTTATCACGTTTGAATATGTCATGCTCGACGGCATCAACGACACGTTAGACGATGCAAAAGGGCTGATTAAATTACTCAAAACGGTGCCATGCAAACTCAATTTAATTCCGTTTAATCCCTTCCCGAATTCCCCTTATCGCTGCTCCAATAAAGAAACCCTGTTGAAATTTAAAACGTTGCTGAATGATGCTGGCATTATTACTACCGTTCGTAAAACGCGCGGCGAAGATATTGATGCCGCTTGCGGTCAACTCGTCGGTCAAGTCGCAGACAAAAGTCGGCGGCATTTAAAACTTCAACTCACGGCGTAACAAATGCGTGCATTGCGTTTATTCATTTCAAGTGCGTTAATTTTTGGATTGATGGCTTGTGCGACCACCGACGATACAAAATCTGTTGAAAGCAATGCTTCCGACATTTATTTACAACTCGGTGTGCGCTATTTAAATTTGAACA
Organism: uncultured Methylomagnum sp.; assembly: GCA_964558865.1. Classification (GTDB taxonomy): domain Bacteria; phylum Pseudomonadota; class Gammaproteobacteria; order Methylococcales; family Methylomonadaceae; genus UBA10906. Next base: position 543 of record CAZLGN010000389.1, on the reverse strand, counting down.
AATTGGAAGTGGCGCGTGAAAATTTACAGCACGCGATTCGCTTAGATTCTAAAAACGCGCAAGCCTTTAACGCGCTGGCTTTTTTGGATGAAAAACTGAATAAAATCGATGACGCACGCTCGCATTATCAAACCGCTATTGCGTTAACGCCTGATGATTTAGGGATTAAGAATAATTACGGACGCTTTTTGTGTGAACAAGGTGAAGCTGAAAAGGGCATGGCGTTATTGACGGCGGCAACGACTGACGGGCTGAATGAGCGTCCGTGGTTAGCGATGACAAACTTGGGGCGGTGTTATATGCAATTAGCGCAATACCAAGAAGCTGAAGCCTATTTTACCCAAGCCTTGCAACTCAATAACGATTACCCGCCCGCGTTGTTAGAAATGCAAAAAGTGAATTATCAACAAGGTAATTTCATGGCAGCAAAAATATATTTGCAGCGTTACGCACAAGCCGCTGAACAAACCGCCGAATCCTTGTTAGTTGCCGCGCAAATTGAAGGCGCGTCAGGTAATGCGGCGATGGCGAAACATTATCAAA
>CAZLGN010000388.1:0-1634 GCA_964558865.1 uncultured Methylomagnum sp. | reverse complement strand
GCAGGCAGGTTTTGGTCATAAAGATGTGGTTCGTGCCTTTGATTGGCTGGAATCGCTCTCACTTGAAGGTGTAGATATTTCGCCGCAATCGACGACATCATTTCGCATTTTTAGCCCGTTTGAAAAAGAGCGTTTAGATGTTGAGTGCCAAGATTTAATTCTAATGTTAGAACGCATGGGAATTTTGAATTCAGTAAATCGAGAATTGATTTTAGACCGCGCGATTGCGCTCGAAGAAGTCTTAACGATTGATAAATTAAAATGGATTGTGTTAATTGTGTTGCTAAATCAACCAGATGAAGAATTAGCATTTGCACGAATGGAAGACATGGTTTATGACTTGTTGCCCACTTACTTACATTAAAATGGAATTGATTAAATGAGCAAAAATCTCGTTATTGTGGAATCGCCAGCAAAAGCGAAAACAATTGAAAAATATCTCGGTAAAGACTTTCAAGTGCTTGCATCTTATGGACACGTCCGCGATTTAATTCCTAAAGAAGGCGCAGTTGATACACAAAATGATTTTGCGATGAAATATGAAATCGTTGAGCGAAATCAACGCCATATTCAAGCGATTACCAAAGCCTTAAAACCTGCTGATACGCTTTATTTAGCGACTGACCCTGATAGAGAAGGGGAGGCGATTTCGTGGCATTTATTAGAATTATTGAACGAAAAAAATCTACTTAAAAATAAAACTGTTCACCGTGTCGCGTTTCATGAAATTACCAAAAAAGCGGTGACAGAAGCGATTGCAGAGCCGTCTGAACTGAATTACAACATGGTTCACGCGCAACAAGCCCGTCGCGCGTTAGATTATTTAGTCGGTTTTAAACTCTCGCCGTTATTATGGAAAAAAATTCGTCGCGGGTTATCAGCTGGTCGCGTGCAAAGTCCGGCATTACGTTTAATTGTTGAGCGTGAACAAGAAATTGAAGCCTTCAAAAGTCGCGAATACTGGTCAACGGATGCACTTGTTTTTGCATTAGAGCAAAATTTTAAGGCTAAATTAACCGAATTTAACGGTGAAAAAATCACGCAGTTCCGTATCAATAACGAAGATTTAGCCACACAAACTCAGCAAATTTTGCTTGATGAGGCAAATGGCAAATTAACCGTTGCTAAAATTGAGAAAAAACAACGCAAAAGCAATCCCGCCCCACCGTTTATTACCTCAACGTTGCAACAAGAAGCGGCGCGAAAATTAGGTTTTACCACTAAACGCACCATGACTGTTGCTCAACAACTTTATGAAGGTATTGAAATTGGTGGCGAAACGGCGGGGTTAATCTCTTATATGCGTACCGATTCGGTGAATTTATCCGTTGATGCGGTTGCTGATATTCGCGCGTTAATTGTAGAAACCTACGGTGCGGCAAATGTGCCAAAAGAACCGAATGTTTATAAAACCAAATCCAAAAATGCCCAAGAAGCGCATGAAGCTATTCGTCCCACTTCTGCGCGTCATATTCCGAGTCAAATTCAATCGTTTTTAACGGCTGAACAATTCAAACTTTATGAACTCATTTGGAAGCGCACGATTGCATGCCAAATGATTCACGCAACATTAAACAGCGTGGCGATTGATTTGAGTTGTAACGAAGGCAAACACGTTTTCCGTGCCACAGGTT
>CAZLGN010000387.1:0-1639 GCA_964558865.1 uncultured Methylomagnum sp. | reverse complement strand
AAAATTTTAACGACCGCTTCTGAAAATGCCGAAGTCAGCATTCCAAAATTTGAAGCCGCGCCCACTTTCACGCCTGCCGTACCTGTTCAAACGGTTTCAAAAGCGGTCAGCAAACCTGCTGAAACGGCACCTGAAAGTCATAATGAAAATTCTTCGGCAAGTTCGGGCGGAAGTTGTGAAAACTGTGACGGTATCGAAAAACGTTTGCAACGTCGTTATGCACGGCGCAATTTTGCAGGTTCAGTTTCATTCACATTTACGATTGGCGAAGATGGCAAAGTTCAAAATGCGACACTTAAAAATGCTGAACCTGCTGATATGTTTGACGATGACGTACTTTCAGAAATCAAAGAAAGTTTGATGGAAATGGAATTCGAGCCAAAAATCGTGAACGGAAAATCCGTGAGTTTCAAAGGCAATAAAACAATTAAATTTCAACCTTCTAAATAATTAGGAACAAAAAAATGACCGATTCAATTACCCACCTCGTTATCGACCTCACGTTTTACACGTTGATGATTTTCTCCGTGCTGACGTGGACGCTGATTTTTTACAAAATTTGGCAATTCATGGCGAACAATCGCAATAACAACGTGTTCAACGAAGCGTTTTGGGATACTCAAAATATGGAACAAGCGAAACGTTTGCCAGACGATATTTTCAAAGGTACGCAATCGCATTTAGCGTATGAAGGTTTGTTTTGGCTGGACGAATATCAACGTTTGCGCGGCAAAAGTTTCAAATATGCAGGCAATCCGAATGAATTACTCGAACACGCTTTGCGCGGACAACTCCAAAAAGAACAACACACGCTCGAAAGTGGTTTAACGTTGCTCGCAAGTATTGGCAGCACCGCGCCGTTTGTGGGTTTATTTGGAACGGTAATGGGGATTATGCACGCGATGCACGATATTACGGCGAGCGGTTCAACCAGTTTAGACGTTGTTGCTGGTCCAATCGGTGATGCGCTCGTTGCAACCGCAATCGGTATCGCTGTCGCAGTGCCAGCGGTGTTGGCGTACAACTTCTTTTTGCGACGGGTGAAATTACAACGAATGCAACTCGAAAGTTTCGTCGCGCATTTTTTACTTGTCACTGATTTGCCGACGAATTAGGAGGTTTTATGGCTTTTAAACCGCAATCCGAAGACGAAAGCGCGATGAGCGAAATTATCAACGTCACGCCCTTGGTAGACGTGATGTTGGTGTTGGTGATTATTTTGCTCGTGACCGCGCCACTTTTAACGCAATCCGTGCAAGTGAAATTACCGAAAACCACTGAAACTATTGCTGACACGCAGAAACAACCGTTGCAACTCGGCATCGACGCGCAAGGTGGAATTACGCTGAACAAAAATCCAATTTCTGATTTAGCGACGTTGGAAACCGCGTTGAAATCTGAATTTACGAAAGATGCTGAAATCGGTGTGCATTTGTATGCTGATCAAGCTGTTGTTTATGCGAAAGTTGCCGAAGTCATGGCGACGGTGCAACACGCGGGGATTTCTAAAATTGCATTTGTGAGTGTTGAGCAATGAAGTTAATTAGTGTTTTATTTTTATTGTTTTACGCTCAAATCAGTTTCGCACACGACCCAGGTTTGAGTTCTGCCGAAGTCGTTTTGAACGAAAAAGGCGTTG
>CAZLGN010000386.1:0-1641 GCA_964558865.1 uncultured Methylomagnum sp. | reverse complement strand
GCCAAAAATAGCACGCTAAGTAATAACCACATACCGTGTAAAAAGCATGAAACTTTTGTTCGTCCACCCGAGTTAATGTTCGCGGCACTTCGCACGATAACCGCTGTCATTGGTAAACCACCTAACAAACCGCTAACGATATTACCCACGCCTTGTGCTTTCAGTTCTCGATTCGTTGGTGCAATGCGTTTGAATGGATCAAGTTTATCCGTCGCTTCCAAACTCAAAAGCGTTTCCAAACTGGCAATAATCGCAATCGTCGCCGCGACGGCATAAGTGTGAGGATTAGTTAAATACTGAAAATCGGGAAAAATAAGATGATTAAAAAACTCACTCGGTGTTTCCATAATCGGCAAGCTGACCAAATGTTTCGCGCTAACCGCAAACTCTGGCGCGAATTGCATTGCCCATTCGTTAAAACCAACGCCCCAAACTACAGCAATTAACGGCGCAGGAATCAATTTTAAAATTGGGTGACTTTTGAAAAATCCCCACAAAATTAAAATAACTAACGCAACACCACTAATCACGACTGAACCCAAAGAAATGCCGTTAAACGCATCAAACAATTCTAAAAAGCTCGATTCGGCGGTTTCTTGCATATAACTTTCATCGCCTTCAAAACTGGTGTCATAGCCTGTGGCGTGTGGAATTTGCTTAATAATTAAAATCAAACCAATTGCCGCCAACATTCCCTCAATCACCGCTGATGGAAAAAACGCGCCAATAATGCCCGCGCGTAAATAACCCAACATGACTTGAAAAATGCCTGCTAAAACCACGGCAACTAATAAACCTTGAAAACTACCCAGCGTTTCAATGGCGGTAAAAACAATTACCGTTAAACCTGCCGCTGGACCTGAAACACAAAGTTGTGAACCACTCAGCATCGCAACCAAAAGTCCGCCAACTAATCCTGCAATAATGCCTGAAAATAACGGTGCGCCCGATGCTAAGGCAATACCTAAACAAAGTGGCAAAGCAACCAAGAAAACGACTAATGATGCGGGGGCATCATCTTTTAAATGCTGGCTGTAATACTGAACGTGTTTGTGAATCATGGTTAAAATTCCAAATTTGAAATGTAAAAAAGGCGATTAAAAATCGCCTTTTGTTTTTAAATTGCTTGTTTAATGCGTTCGAGAGCTGTTTTAAGATTATCCATGCTCGTTGCAATCGACAATCGAATATGACCTGCCGTTCCGAATGCCGAACCTGGAACGAGTGCCACGCCCGCTTTTTCAATCAAATAATCTGAAAACGCCAAATCATCATCAATGCCATTTAGGCGTTCAAGTAATTTTTCGATATTCGGGAAAACATAAAACGTGCCGTCGGTTGGCGAACATTCCACACCGTCAATCGTATTTAATTCAGCCACCACAAAATCGTGACGTTTCTTGAATTCAATGCACATTTCTTGAATAAAACTTTGGTCGCCAGTTAACGCGGCAACGGCGGCATATTGTGAAATCGAGGTTGGATTCGAGGTACTTTGTGATTGAATCGTACACATTGCTTCAATCAATTTTTCATTTCCCGCCGCGTAACCAATGCGCCACCCAGTCATTGAATACGCTTTTGATACGCCATTCATCACAACCGTGCGGTCATAAAATTCAGGATGCGCGTTCAAAATGT
>CAZLGN010000385.1:0-1646 GCA_964558865.1 uncultured Methylomagnum sp. | reverse complement strand
GGCAATTTGTTCTGGTGTCATCAAGCTGTGGGCAATTTCTTGTAAACGTGGCGGCATGAGCTTGACGTTTTCAAGCGGTTTTAAAACGCCTTGAAACTTCGCCGCTGGCGGCGCACCAACAGTTAGATATAAATCTGAACCGTCGTTTTGCGACAAAATGCGTAAATAATCTTTGAATTCCATTTTTAAAAACTCTTTATTAAATAACTTGGTCTGGCAAAGGCAAATTTGCAAAATATGCGGCTAAATTCGCTAACACTTTTTCACCCATTGCGGTGCGTGTTTCAAGCGTTGCGCTGCCTAAATGTGGTAATAATTGCACGTTTTCGAGTTCTAAAAAACCTTCGTGCAAATTTGGTTCATTTTCATAAACATCTAAACCCGCGCCTGCAATTTGTTTATTTTTTAGTGCATCGATTAACGCTTGACTATCCACCACGTCACCGCGAGCAGTGTTGATTAAATGCGCGGTGGGTTTCATAAATTTTAGCGTTTGCGCGTTGATTAAATGTTTTGTACTTGTACCTGCGGGGCAATGCAATGACACAAAATCAGATTGTGACAATAATTCTTCAAGCGTGTTGCAACGCTTTGCTTTTAAATCTTGTGTCACATATTCGTCAGCGTCACGCGGACTGAAATAAATAATGTTCATGTCAAAACCGTGATGCGCTTTTCGTGCCATTGCTTGCCCAATTCGCCCAAAACCAATTAAACCAAGCGTTGCACCCGTTACATTTGAACTAAGCATACTGGTTGGACACCAGCCTGCCCATTTTTTGGCGCGAACAAGTCGATCACCTTCCGCGCCACGACGCGCTGTCATTAAAAGTAATGTCATTGCAATATCGGCGGTGCTTTGCGTTAAAACATTTGGCGTATTCGTGACAATTAAATTATTCGCTTTTGCGGCGGCAATATCGATATGGTTATAGCCTACGCCAAAGTTTGCCAAAATTTTGCAGCGTTTGTTTGGGACATTTAAAACATCAGCGGGAAAAGAATCACAAACAGTCGGACAAACCGCATCGTAATTTTGCAATGCAGCTTTAAATTCGTCAGCGGTTAATGGTTTATCGGTTTCATTTAAGGTTACGTCGTACAAATCACGCAATTTTTCTTCGACTGATTGCGTCCATTTGCGCGTTATAAAAACTTTAGGTTTGCTCATTTTTTCACTCCACAAAAAGGGTTACGGCGTTGAAACCACATACTGTGCGATAATAACGCAACATTTGCTTTTTTCAGTCATTTTTAATTCCTTAAATTCCATGCCTTTACGTTATATCGAAAAAATTCTCCGCGCTTCTGTCTATGATGTTGCCATCGAAACGCCGTTAGATTTTGCTAAAACTTTGTCGCAACGTTTTCAAAATAAAATCTTTTTAAAACGTGAAGATTTGCAATCGGTTTTTTCGTTCAAATTGCGCGGCGCGTACAACAAAATGGCGTTGCTTGATGACGCGCAAAAAAAATGCGGTGTGATTGCTGCGTCCGCTGGAAATCACGCGCAAGGTGTCGCATTATCAGCGCAACGTTTAGGAATTAACGCTTTAATTGTGATGCCCACAACAACCCCTGAAATTAAAAGCCAATCTGTAAAAAGTATGGGCGCAGAAATCCTTTTATTTGGCGATTCTTACAGC
>CAZLGN010000384.1:0-1657 GCA_964558865.1 uncultured Methylomagnum sp. | reverse complement strand
CACCACGACGTTTAACTTGAATTTCGCTAATCATTGGGCTGTGTGTTTGGAAAACACGTTCAACGCCTGTACCGTGTGAAATTTTACGCACGGTGAAAGCTGAGTTTAAACCGCGATTACGCATCGCAATCACAACGCCTTCAAACGCTTGAATACGTTCACGTTCGCCTTCTTTAATACGCACTTGAACTACTACGGTGTCGCCTGATTTGAAATCAGGAATTTGTTTCATTTGCGCTTGTTCTAATACATCAATAATGTTCATTTTTACACCTTAGTCCACTGCTTTAAATTGTGCCAATAAGCGTTCTTGCTCGGCACTTAATGTTTTTTTGTTTAATAAATCGGGACGTTTTTGCCACGTTCGCCCTAACGCTTGTTTCATTCGCCAGCGGGCAATTTCAGCATGATTGCCGCTGAGTAACACGTCTGGAACAGTCATTTCATCAATCAATTCGGGGCGCGTAAATTGAGGATAATCTAGCAGACCGTGGCTATGAGAATCTTGCAAAGCGGATTGTTCATTACCTAAAACATTTGGCAATAATCGTGTTATGCCATCAATCACAATCAACGCAGCAAGTTCGCCACCGCTAATCACATAATCACCAAGCGACCACTCTTCATCGCAATCGTGTTGAATGAATCGTTCGTCTAACCCTTCGTAACGTCCAGCCACTAAAATCAGCTGTGATAATTTACTAGCTTCACTGAATAATGCTTGAGCTAACGACTTGCCTTGCGGACTTAAATACACTACTTTGCAATCGGATTTTGCGTCAATTTTTGCGGCATCAACAGCATCGTGCAAAGGCTGATATTTCATTACCATTCCTTGCCCACCGCCGAAAGGTCTGTCGTCAACCGTTTTGTGACGGTCATGCGTGTAATCGCGTGGATTCCAAACATTTAACGACACAATTTTATTTTCAATCGCTTTTCCTGTTACGCCAATATAAGCTGCATATTTAACCATATCAGGAAAAAGCGTAATGACATCAAAACGCATTTAAAAATCAGCATCCCAATCAACGCGCATTTTTCGCGTTGCTAAATCGACTTCCAACACAATTTGCGGCTGAAGAAAGGGAATCGCGTGTTGACGTTCTTCGCCTTGCACGATAATGACATCGTTTGCGCCTGTTTCGAGCAAGTTATCAATCACCCCCAAAACCACGCCTTCCGTATTTTCAACTTGTAAACCAATCAAATCTGACCAGTAATACTCATTTTCTTTTGCCGCAGGAAGTTGTGATTTTTCAACGAAAATTTCCCAACCTATCAACGTTTCAGCAGCATTTCTATCGTCTATGCCTTTAATTTGCGCGACAACTAATTGGTTTTGCAATTGCCCAGTTACAACTTCGACGATTTTTGTCGTGGCATTTTTTTTCAAAATCCACGGCGAATACTGCAAAATATCTTCACGATAGCAAGTAAAAGAAAAAACTTTTACCCAGCCTTTAATGCCGAAAACGCCTGAAATTTTCCCGACGTGCAATAATGTTTCTTCGCTCAAGAGCAATTACGCCGCTGCTTTAACTTGATCTTTAATCAACGATGCAACACGGTCAGAAGGCTGTGCGCCGTTTGCTTTCCAGTGATTCACTCGGTCTAAATCCAAACGCAAACGTTCTTCTTGACCACGCGCTAATGG
>CAZLGN010000383.1:0-1672 GCA_964558865.1 uncultured Methylomagnum sp. | reverse complement strand
CAAAACCTGCGCCCGTTATTTCGTCGAATAAAATCGGTAAATTCATTGTTCAAGACGGCATTGCAACCGACACCGAAACGGGTTTGATGTGGTTACGGTTTGCTCATGGGCAATGCTGGGGAAATGGAAATGTTGTGGGAGATGCAAAAAAGTTAATTTGGCACGCGGCAATGCAAATCCCTGACACATTTAATCAACAAGGTTACGCTGGTTATAACGATTGGCGTGTTCCTAACATTGATGAGCTGAAAACCTTAATCGATGAAATCAAAGGCAAAGCAGGAAATTACATTGATGCAGATGTTTTTCCTAAAAATGCACGATGGTTTTGGTCTTCCTCGCCTAAGGCCCATGCGTTCTACTTCAGCTACGGCGGTTCAGGAAACGCCCATGAGTACAGTGACTATCATGTTCGGTTAGTGCGTGGGTGACAGTGATTTTTATGAATGCCGCAACTGTGGCGCGACATACGTTTAAAGTATAATTGCGGCATTTACATTTCACGACCAAATCATAAAACACAATGAGCGAATATCAATACTACGAATTTATTGCCATCGACAAACCATTAACTTCCAAGCAAATGGCAGAAATGCGTGAAGTTTCAACACGCGCCAACATTACAGCAACAAGTTTTGTGAATGAATACAACTATGGCGATTTCAAAGGCGAGCCAAAACAGTGGATTGAAGAGTATTTTGATGCCTTTGTTTATACCGCGAATTGGTGTTCTTGCCAGTTTATGTTGCGCGTTCCGTTAGATTGTTTATCTGTCAAAACAGTGCAGACCTTTCAATTTGAACCGCTTGATTCATTTGAAATTACCCAAACAGCAACGCATTGGATTCTTGATTGGCAGTTAAACGAAAGTGAAAACTACGACCGATTTGGTGGAGAATACGGCGGCGGTGGTTGGATGGGCAGATTAGCTCCTTTGCGTGACGAATTGTTACGCGGGGACTTGCGTTCACTGTATTTAGGCTGGTTAAGTGGCATATATGAATTCAATGATGACACGCTAGAGCCACCGATTCCCGCAGGACTTGGTGAATTAACAGCCACACAAACAGCATTAGTTGAATTTTTAGAAATTGACGTTGATTTTGTCAGTGCCGCTGCAATGGCAAGTCCGCCATTAGTTGATAATCGTAGCGATGCAGATCAACAAATATGGTTAGATTCGCTTTCTACAGAACAATCAAAACAGTTTCTTCATTTATTACTGGAAGGTCGCGGACAAGAAGCCGAAAAAAAATTGAAATCAGAATTTTTCACTTGGCAACGTGAGCAAAGCGATAATGTAAAAGCCGCACCGAAACCACGCAAAGTAAGTGAATTACGAAAATTAGCTGAAACCGCTGAAAAAGAACGTGAAGAACGTGAAGCGATTGCCGCGAAAGAACGCAAAGAACTTAATGCAATTGCGGCAAAAAAAGCGGCGATTGAAAAAGAACGTAAGCGAGAAGTACATCTTCGTATGATGCTTACGAATACACAGGCTCATTGGGCAAACGCAGACTCTCATGCTCAACGCGCAAATGCGTCAGGTTATGATGAAGCAACACGAATAATTAAAGATTTAGCCGATGCCTATAAATTAGCGGGTGATATAAGTGATTTGTAACTACTCAGCCTCCAAAAAATCAGTTATCCTAACAGCATGAAAAATCTA
>CAZLGN010000382.1:0-1673 GCA_964558865.1 uncultured Methylomagnum sp. | reverse complement strand
CTTACGTCTGCTTTATACACTTGCATTTTTCCGTGGAAAGCATGGAACGCTTTTGAATAATCTGAACGATTTGTTTGGAATGCACGCGGCACAACGCCTACGTCAAACTTGAGCGCACTTTGATGATGTCCTGAACAGAAATACATCGGTTGAGCGCGAGATTTACCTTTATCGTCCGCATAACCATCAGCCAATTGGCTTGAATAGCTGGCAGGCCATTTCGCGCCCGCTGCGGGTGTTGGTCCGTAATAAACCATGTAATCGTGCATGACCAAGGTATTAAATAACGCGGCTTTTTCTTGTTCAACCCACGATGTACCGCCTTCTTCTTCAGGCGCACGGAAATTCAAACGCACTTGCAATTTCCAACTGGCATCTGCGTCAGCAGGTTTAGTTGGACTGGTTGTTGAAGTCGGTTTGCCAGCGGCATCAGTTTTCACCCAACGTGATTCTTTTACACGGTCAGTACGCAAACCGTTTGCATCACGCGGAATATAGCTTTTGCTTTTTGGATCATTCATTTCTTTGGCTAAGTTTGTGAACGCTGGATTGTCCGCAATTTTGTCATCGAATTTATTATGAACCGCTGGTGGCCAAGGTTTGGTTGCATCTAAACCTGGATCAAAACTTCCTGCACCTGTCGCCGCACCAGGTTTACCGTCGGGAGCAACTAAATCATCGGTTGTCACTGGCATACGCCAAACATCTTCGTCGCCCGCAATTTTGCCTTGAGAATGACATTCACGGCAGCGCGTTTCAGAAGCGGTGGTATAAACTGCGTCCGTTGCAGCAACGGTTTTACCGCCTACTTTTGCTTCAACACGCATTAACGGATAAGGATTTGTACGTCCTTGATCGTCGATGTCACTGGCGGGCAAAAATTGAGCGGTGAAATTTTGTTTTTCGGGGCTGTAATCAAACTTTTTAGGGTCGTTTTTTACATACGGATTCGCAATCCCAGGCATTTCACGCATTCCAAGAGCTTTATCTGTATTTCCTCGAACACCTTGATCAGGCAGCGCGGGCATAAATACAGGGAAATAACGATTTTGTTGATCGGTAAATGCCATACCCGTTTCATCAATGCCTTGTTCCTTCGCTAACGGCTGATGAATTCTGTCCCATTGTTCAGATTTACGAATTTTAGCTTGATGATAATCTTGCCCATTGATAAATACGTTTTTCAATGGTTTGCCCGTTGCGGGATCTAATTTACTCGCTTTGGAATCAAAATTTGCGCCGACTTGGTTTTTGTCGAACAAATTTTGACTGGTTGAGTTAATCGAATCTTTACCTGCGGGGTCTTTTGCATTGGATGCCGCTGAATAAGCCAAACTCACACTCGTGTCGTCAAGTAAGACAGGTTTATGTTCGACTTTTTTAAGGACTTGAGCATTCAAAGCGTTGTAGTTGATCATCGCGTTGTAAGGCAAGCTAATCTGACTGCCGCCTTGCATCCCCATATCTTCATACGGTAAAACAGCTAACGCATTTGTATCGTTAGTAACTTTGCCTGCTTTTTCTTTAGGCATCGCTTGACCGATTGTAGGAGCGGTACGTTCGATTACTTTACCATTAGGATTGGTTCCTTTTGGAGGAATCACAGAAACAATCACATCATCTAAACATTGATTAGCACCATCAGTGACTTTCAATATCACGCGATATTTACC
>CAZLGN010000381.1:0-1677 GCA_964558865.1 uncultured Methylomagnum sp. | reverse complement strand
GCTGATAATGCCGCACCAACTGTTAATAATGGCGCAAGTAAAAGCAATGGATAAGTGCCGTAATTTGCAAGCCATAACCCCGTGCTTTTTTCGACCGTTTTATGTAATGGATGTGCAGTAATGTTGGTGTCAATTACTGATGTGACGCGATAACCTTCCACGCCAAATGCAATATAAAGTCCTGCTAATAAAAATAACACCACAAACAAAATACTGCTGAGTCGAATTACCGTTTGAGCGCGTTCAGCAATAAAACTTTCGGTTTTCCAATGCAAATATACTGCGCCGTGCATGACGCATAATGACACGCCCACTAATACGCAAAGCAACGGAAATAATGTAAATAAATCAAATAATCCGCCTGTATAGGTTGAACGCATATCGGCATCAAGTTGAAATGGCAGACCAAGCATTAAATTTCCTGCCGCTAAACTTAACACCACCGCTGGCACTGTTCCGCCCACAAACAAGCCCCAATCCCAGAAGCTACGCCATTCAGGGTTTGCTAATTTGCTTCGATAATCAAATCCGACAGGACGTAAAAATAAGGCGAATAACAACAGCAATAAACCTGCATAAACGCCTGAAAATAACACCGCATACACAATCGACCATGCACCAAACGTAATCCCGCCGAGTGTGACCAACCACGTTTGATTACCTTCCCATGTTGGACCAACTGTGTTGAGCATCACACGCCGTTCGTCATCAGTTTTGCCTAAGAATGGCAATAACATTGCAATCCCAAAATCAAAACCATCCATCACCGCAAAGCCGCAAATCAAGAAGACTAAAATTGCCCACCAAATAATGCGTAACGATTCATAATCAAACATGACCTGCTCCTTGTTTTTCAAAGTGATAATTACCTGTATGCAAACTACTTGCACCTAACCGAATGTATTTCACCATTAAGAATAATTCGATACATAGTAATGCGGTGTACATCACAACAAACCCCGCAATACTGCCGTAGAGTTGTCCACTACTTAGACTTGAGGTACTTAAATGCGTGGGTAAAATGTTAGCGATTGTCCAAGGTTGACGACCATATTCAGCCACAACCCAACCTAATTCGCTCGCAATCCAAGGTAATGGAATTCCAAAAAATGCCATTTTTAACAACCAACGTTGATTGTGGGCATCACGTTTCATGTTGTGATAAAACGAGGCGGCAAAAATAAATAACATAGTCACGCCACAAAACACCATGCCGCGAAATGTCCAAAACATCGGTGCAACTTTAGGAATGGAATCTTTTATTGCCGAGTCAATTTGAGCGGGTGTCGCGTCAATCACATTTTCAGTATATTTTTTGAGCAACAAACCGTGACCTAAATCGACTTTGTGCTTTTCAAAAATCGCTTTGGCAACTTCATTGGTTTTGTCTTCACGCAAAATTTGCAAATTTTCATACGCAATCATGCCATTTTCGATGCGATGACGTTTGCGTTCTCGAATGACATCCAGTCCATCGACTTTTTCATCAATTGAACGGGTTGCAATCAAACCTAATAAATAGGGAAATTTAATCGCGTAATCGGTGGTTCTGGTTTCTTCATTTGGAAAACCCACTAATGTAAAGGAAGCTGGAGCTTCTTCGGTTTCCCATTCAGCTTCAATGGCAGCAAGTTTTGCACGTTGAACCTCACCAACGGTGTAACCGCTTTCGTCTCC
>CAZLGN010000380.1:0-1678 GCA_964558865.1 uncultured Methylomagnum sp. | reverse complement strand
CAAGCCTTGGGAGCAAAATGATTTAATCGGGAAGTTATTTATGACTGAATCCATAAGGCGTTGCAGCTGCTCTGATTTTTAGATGTCGTTCAATTTTCACTTTGGATATTTTGAACAACTTGACACACACAGAGCTTCCATCTGCTGTGTGAGATTTCGCATGAAACCACCATGTCACAGGCATTGGATGTTTGAAGTATTTTTCATAACACCACTTTGCGTTCTGATTAGGATGTCTTCGTTTTACCCACCGATAAAGTGTTTTAAAAATAGCATCATCCAATTTGCTAAACACTTTTTTCGAGACAACATGACGAAAATAGTTCGCCCAGCCTCTCAATTTTGGATTGAGTAGCCGAATCAAATTTTCCGTTTTAATCGTGGGATGCGACTTGATTAACGAGCGAATGTTATCCAAGAAAGTTTTGATGCTCTTCTTGGCGGGTTTTATCAACAACTTCCCATTATATTTTCGCAAGTTGAACCCTAGAAAATCAACGCCATTGTCAATATGCGTGATATGTGTTTTCTCTTCAGACAGCATCAACCCTCGTTTTGCAAGGAATGCCACGACAACGGGTTTTACTTTCTGCTCAAGAATTTCTTTAGAGTTTCCCGTAATCACAAAGTCATCGGCGTAACGAATTACGTTGATTTTGTCGGCTTTCTTAGTCGCTTGTTTTACTGCGTCCTCCAAACCGTCTAACGCTAAATTCGATAATACTGGTGAAATTATGCCACCTTGCGGCGTACCTGATTCCGTATCGTAGAAAACACCACTTTCCATGTAGCCAGCCGTCAACCATTGTTGTAATACGGTTTTGTCCATCAGGACATTTTCCATCAACCAACGGTGACTAATTTCATCAAAACAGGCTTTTATATCGCCCTCAAAAATCCACTGTGCCGATGTTTTTCGTGACAAAGATAGAAAACATTGCCCAATAGCATCAGCGGTACTGCGTTTGGGTCTGAATCCATACGAGTTTTTATCCGCTTGAATTTCTGCAACAGGTTCAAGAGCTAGCAAATACAACGCTTGCATCGCTCTATCTCGCATTGTTGGAATCCCTAACGGACGTAATTTACCGTTCTTTTTCGGAATGTAAATCCGCCGTAAGGCTTGCGCCTTATAGCCTCGTCGTTTTAATGATTTTGCCGCCTCATATTTCTGCTTTGGCGTTTGCCAACGCACTTTATCAATCCCTGACGTTTTCGCTCCAGCGTTTGAACTCACTCGTTTTACCGCCAATAATTTAGCGTGATGCGAATGTGTCAAAAGCCATTGCAAAGCCTTCACTTTGCCCCATTTTTCTTGTTGTACTGCCTTTGCAATACGCATTTGCAGTCGATGTACTTGTGATTGCGCTTGTTGCCAATTTACTTGGTTCCACCGCTCACCACTTGCTGGAGCTGCACCAGCAACAGAAAAATTCTGTACCGTCATTTGCTTTTCTCCATTAAATTGATTCTGCAAACTCTTTTGCAATAAAAGACCCGTTGGACGTAGGCACGCTTTCGCGTCAAATTACTTGAATTTGTATTCACGCCGTTATAGCGTGACCTTCGCTTTTTCCAACATCTCAAACCTGCACTGCCATAGACTTGTCTCGCAACAAATTGTCCTGCCGTAACAGGAGCAATACAGGGTTTCCACGTTCCGCAAAAATAAGTATGT
>CAZLGN010000379.1:0-1689 GCA_964558865.1 uncultured Methylomagnum sp. | reverse complement strand
CCGTTTTCACGCGCTTAATTTCAGGACGTTTTTTTAAAATGATTTCAAAAATATAGGCGCGTTCTTGGTTATTTTTGAGAATCGGTGACGCAATCCGCACACGGCGATTAAGTTGGTGTGCAATTTGGAAGTTTTTTGGATTCATTAGCGGTTGCCTTAATAATCTGAATGATTTGCGAGGATTGAACTAAGCGTTAAATTTCATCAATTTGAACATCTTTTAATAAACCTAAATGTTTAAAATCAATTTCGATGAGTAAATTTGTATCGCCAAATTCGTCAATCGTTTCTTCAAGAATTTGTGCGTTAGCAAAAAGTTTTGCGCGGATTCCAGCTTGTTGCGGCGTTAAAAAACAACGTCGCCGCACTTTGGTATTCGCAAATTTTTCGACTAAAACAGCAAAAAGTAACTCAACGCCCTGCCCTGTTACCGCAGATAACCAAACACGAATCGCGTTGCCTTCGTCATCTCTATCGATATGCGGCGTGATATTTTCAAGCAAATCGATTTTGTTAAACACTTCTAAACGCGGAATTTTCGCCGCGCCAATGTCTTCCAAAACCAATTCCACTTGTTTCATTAAATCCTCGCGGTCTTCTGCCGCCGCATCGACAACGTGCAAAAGCAAATCCGCTTCTAAGGCTTCCTGTAACGTCGATTTAAACGCGGCAACCAATTCGTGTGGCAAATGGCGAATGAAACCAACGGTATCGGCAAAAACGACTTCGGCATTATTCGGTAAAACATAACGGCGTAAAGTTGGATCAAGCGTCGCAAATAATTGGTCTGCGGCATAAATATCCGCGCCTGTTAACGTGTTGAACAACGTGGATTTGCCCGCGTTGGTATAACCAACCAGTGAAATCGTGGGAGTTTCTGCTTTTTTGCGTTGACTACGACCTTGATGACGTTGTTTATCGACTTTATCGAGACGTTGTTGAATTTGTTTCAATCGCACCGCAAGCAAACGGCGGTCAGTTTCTAATTGCGTTTCACCTGGTCCTCGCATTCCAATACCGCCTTTCTGACGCTCTAAATGTGTCCAGCCGCGAACTAAGCGCGTCGATAAGTGCTTCAATTGCGCGAGTTCAACTTGCAATTTGCCTTCAAACGACTGCGCTCGTTGCGCGAAAATATCCAAAATCAAGCCGTTTCTATCGACAACTCGAACCCCTAAAAAGCGTTCTAAATTCCGTTCTTGGCTGGGTGAGAGGGCGTGATTAAAAAGCACCACGTCCGCTTCAAATAGTTCAATCGCCGATTTCAATTCATCGAGTTTTCCCGTACCGATAAAGTATTTCGGGTCAGGACGTTGCCGCCCACCCGTGACAACGTGAACAGGTTCTGTGCCTGCTGATTTTGCCAATTCTTTGAGTTCGGGCAAATGCGCGTCACCATGATGAAAAATCATGTGAACTAAAACCGCGCGTTCACCCGTATCAGGACGTTCTGAAACTAAATCTTGCATAATTTATTCATCGTTTCCGTCAATGTCATTACTGTTTAAACGTACCATTTTGCTCGGCACAATCGTTGAAATTGCGTGCTTATAAACCATTTGGCTGACGGTATTTTTCAGCATAATGACATATTGATCGAACGAATCGATTTTGCCTTGCAATTTAATACCGTTCACCAAAAAAATGGAAACGGGTGTATGTTCTTTTCTAAGTATATTCAGAAAGTTA
>CAZLGN010000378.1:0-1693 GCA_964558865.1 uncultured Methylomagnum sp. | reverse complement strand
ATAAATATATGAAAAACCTCGAAGCCTTTTTTCATTACCGTTGCATCGATGTTTCAACTTTCAAAGAATTGGCGAAGCGTTGGTGTCCCGAAATCAAAGAAGGTTTTAGCAAAGAATCAAGCCATCAAGCCCTTGAGGATATTATCGAATCGATAGAAGAACTCCGTTATTACCGCGAACATTTCATCAGACCGTTTTAATTAAACGCATGAATCAGCTTATTGTTATTGCCTTCGGTGGTGCATTTGGCGCGGTGATGCGTTTTTTGGTGTCTACAGGCTTGTATCAGTGGCTCGGACGCGGTTTTCCTTACGGCACTTTATTGGTCAATATCGTCGGTTCATTTCTTATTGGCTTACTCAGTGAAACCTTGATTTTGCAGCGGGTGACGATTGCGTTAGATTATCGTTCGGCAATTTTGGTCGGTTTTATTGGCGCGTTCACCACCTTTTCGACGTTTTCATTAGAAACATTTTACTTACTCGAACAAGGTCAAATCGGCAAGGCGGGTTTAAATATCGCCATTAGCGTGAGCAGTTGTTTAGCCGCCGTTTGGCTGGGTTTATTGTGTGGACGTGTTTTGTTTTGGTATAGCAGCGGCGTTTTACATTTACCAACTAACGCCATTCCTTACGGAATGATGATAATTAACGCGATTGGCGCATTATTGATTGGAATTGTGGTGGCATTATTACTGCAAAAAATCACGCTACCCATGGAGCAACGCGCCACATTATTAGTCTTAATCGTTGGTGTGTATTTAACACTTTCAGGACTGTATTTGATTCTATTTTTAATCGAACACGGTTTTTCTTTTGATTCGCAAACAAATTTTATACTCGGACTTTTTGTCGCTAATGGCGTTTTTTGTATCGGTTCGATTTGGCTGGGCTTTCGGTTAGTGTAATTTTTTGATTCTGCGAGCCACGTTGGCTATCTTCGTTACCATTCACAAATCCAACATTGGTAATCAATCACGGTTCAAATTAGAATAGCCGCCATTCACGCCTTTAAACTCAACGGATTTTTTAATGACAGACTATAAATTAACCCATTTAAAACAACTCGAAGCCGAAAGTATTCACATTATTCGTGAAGTCGCGGCGGAGTTTGAAAAACCTGTAATGTTGTATTCAATTGGTAAAGATTCAGCGGTGATGCTGCATTTAACCATGAAAGCGTTTTATCCCGCGCCGCCACCATTCCCCATGATGCACGTTGATACAACGTGGAAATTCAAAGAAATGATTGCGTTCCGCGACGAAATGGTGAAAAAACTTGGTTTGGATTTAATTGTTCATATCAATCAAGACGGTGTTGAACAAGGCATTGGACCTTTTACACACGGCAGTAAAAAACACACCGACGTGATGAAAACGGACGGTTTGAAACAAGGTTTAAACAAATACCAATTTGATGCCGCATTTGGTGGCGCGAGACGTGATGAAGAAAAATCGCGTGCAAAAGAGCGCGTTTATTCATTCCGTGACAAAAATCACCGTTGGGATCCCAAAAATCAACGTCCTGAATTATGGAACATTTACAATGGCAAAATCGACAAAGGCGAAAGTATTCGTGTGTTTCCATTATCGAACTGGACCGAGCTGGATATTTGGCAATACATTCATTTAGAAAATATTCCGATTGTTCCATTGTATTTCGCCAAAGAACGTCCTGTTGTGGAACGCGATGG
>CAZLGN010000377.1:0-1724 GCA_964558865.1 uncultured Methylomagnum sp. | reverse complement strand
GCTGAACGTCCGTTGCACGTTATCGAAGGCGCGTTGATGGACGGAATGAATATCGTCGGCGATTTGTTTGGCGCAGGCAAAATGTTTTTGCCGCAAGTGGTGAAATCCGCACGAGTGATGAAAAAAGCCGTCGCGTACTTGATGCCGTTTATGGAGGCGGATAAATCTGCCGCTGACCGTCAAAGTAACGGCAAAATTTTAATGGCAACCGTCAAAGGCGATGTTCACGACATCGGCAAAAATATCGTTGCCGTCGTGTTGCAATGCAACAATTACGACGTGGTTGATTTAGGCGTAATGGTTTCAGCCGAAAAGATTCTGCAAACTGCTCGCATGGAAAAAGTCGATATTATTGGTTTGAGCGGCTTGATTACGCCGTCGCTTGATGAAATGGTTCACGTTGCGAAGGAAATGCAACGTCAAGGCTTTAAAATTCCGTTGTTGATTGGTGGCGCGACGACTTCTCGCGCTCATACGGCAGTGAAAATTGAACCGCATTATGAAAATAGCTCTGTTGTTTATGTGACTGACGCATCTCGCGCCGTTGGCGTAGCAAGTAATTTATTAAGCGGCGAATTAGCCACAGATTACATGGCAAGCATTCGCGCAGAATACGTTGAAGTTCGTGAACGTCACAAAGGCAAAGAAGCGAAAACCTTGCAACATTCCTTAGAAAAAGCCCGTGAAAATAAACACGTTTTTGGAAATCACAGACCGACAAAACCTGAATTTTTGGGTGTAAAAGTAATAAACGATGTGTCGTTGGCAACATTGGCTGAATACATTGATTGGTCGCCATTTTTCCAAACCTGGGAACTTGCTGGTGGTTATCCGAAAATTCTAAATGATGCGGTTGTCGGTGAAGAAGCACGAAAACTTTTTGCAGATGCAAAAGAAATGCTCGAAAAAATCATTGCTGAAAATTGGCTAGAAAATCGCGCTGTGATTGGATTTTTTCCAGCCAATTCGGTTGAAGATGACATTCAATTATTTACCGATGAATCACGCGGCGACGTGTTAGAAACGTTGCATCATTTACGTCAACAAAACGTGAAAGCTCCAGGTAGACCGAATTATTGTTTATCAGATTTTGTCGCTCCGCTTGAAAGTGGCGTGATGGATTATGTTGGCGCGTTTGCAGTCACAACAGGTATTGGCATCGAAACGAAATTGGCTGAACTTGAAAAAGATAATGACGATTACAGTTCAATTATGCTCAAAGCCTTGGCGGACAGATTAGCCGAAGCGTTTGCCGAGTATTTACATTTGCAAGTTCGCAAACAACATTGGGGTTATGCAAGTGATGAAGATTTGGATAATGACGCGCTGATTAACGAAAATTACAAAGGCATTCGTCCTGCGCCAGGTTATCCTGCGTGTCCAGACCATACTGAAAAAGCGAAATTATTTGCGTTGTTGAATGTGACTGAAAACACCACAATTGAATTGACCGAAAATTTTGCGATGTATCCCGCCTCAGCGGTCAGCGGCTGGTATTTCGCGCATCCACAAGCGCAGTATTTCAACGTTGGAAAAATTGATAAAGACCAGCTTTCAGATTATGCACGCCGTAAAAATATGGCAGAAGATGTTGCGGCGCGTTGGTTAGTCGCGCATTTGAATCATTAGGTGAAAAAATTTTACCGATTAGAACATTTGTGAATTGCTCGATTCACTACCGTACACTTTTTTGAAAGATGGTTGAAAAATCGTAACCAATTGAT
>CAZLGN010000376.1:0-1730 GCA_964558865.1 uncultured Methylomagnum sp. | reverse complement strand
GAATGAAATTGCCGTTGAGGCGTTTTTAAATGAGCAAATTCGTTTTACTGATATTCCTGTTGTGATTGAAAAAACCATGCAAGCGATTCCTGTGCAAAAAGGCGACAGTTTGGCAAAAATTTTAGAAATGGATGGCAAAGCGCGAGTTATCGCTAATCAAGCAATTCAAAATTTGGCGAACTAATGGGATTTTTACACACGCTGTTTTATTTCATTGTGGCAATTGGCGTTTTGGTTGCTGTGCATGAATTCGGGCATTTTTGGGTAGCACGAAAATCGGGCGTAAAAGTCATTCGTTTTTCAATCGGTTTTGGCAAAGTGTTATGGCGACATCAAGCTGCACCGAATGCAACCGAATATGTTTTATCAGCCATTCCACTTGGTGGCTACGTCAAAATGGTTGATGAACGCGAAGGCGAAGTAGCGAAAGAAGATTTACCTTTTGCATTCAATCGTAAACCGCTTTTAGCTCGCACAGCCGTTGTCGCAGCTGGTCCGATTTTTAATTTGGTTGTGGCTGTCGCCTTATTTTGGAGCGTGCTGGTCATTGGTGAAACAGGTATTCGTCCGATTATGGGACAACCTGAATCGCAATCATTGGCGGCAAATGCAGGGTTTTCAGAAGGCGATGAAATTTTATCGGTCAACGACGAACCTACGCCAACTTTTATGCACGCGATGTCGAAAGTTATTTCAACCGCAATGGAAGGGAATAGCGAAATTGCCATCAAAGTAAAAAATCGTGATGACGTGCAACTTGTCAAAACATTACACATTGACACCGACGAAGCTCAAAGTCCTGACGCGCTTTATGCGAAATTGGGTTTTAAATTATTTTCGCCCAATTTGCAGCCACTTATCGGTAATGTTTTGGAAAATGGCGCAGCAAAAGCAGCAGGTTTAAAAACGGATGATTTAATTCTTCGTGCTAATGAAATCGCTGTAAAAGAATGGCAACAATGGGTGGATATAGTTAAAGCCAATCCGAATCAAACCATTGCAATGGTCATTGAACGTGATGGCGTGCAAATAACATTGATGCTTACACCAAATGCTGAAGGCAAAATTGGCGCGGGTGTTAAAATTCCTGAAAATCTGCTCAAATCATTTCAAGTGCATTATTCGCTTTCGCCGTTAGCTGCGATTCCGCAAGCCTTTAGCACAACTTGGAATTATTCGACTTCGACTTTGAAAATGATGGGACAAATGTTTGCAGGGAAAGCATCACTTGAAAACTTAAGTGGACCTATAAGCATCGCACAATATGCTGGACAATCTGCTGACATGGGATTGGTGCATTTTTTAAAATTCATGGGATTGATTAGCGTGAGTTTGGGTGTTCTAAATTTATTGCCAATTCCTGTTTTAGACGGTGGGCATTTATTTTTCTTCGCGCTTGAAGGCTTAAAAGGCTCGCCCGTGTCAGAAAAAATTCAGCTCTTTTTTCAAAAATTCGGCATTGTGTTGTTAGGCTTACTTATGTCTATCGCAATGTTTATGGATGTTGGGCGACTATTTCAATAATGAAATCCCCAAAAAAATCGTTAATGCTTTATGGTTGGTTGTCGATTTTTGCCGCCATTTCAACGATTACATTAAAAAGTTACGCTTACTTTTTAACCGATTCCGTTGGTTTGTTATCTGACGCGCTCGAATCGATTATCAATTTAGTGGCGGCAATGATTATGCTGATTGTGCTATACATTGCCGCAAAACCGCCAGATGACAAA
>CAZLGN010000375.1:0-1743 GCA_964558865.1 uncultured Methylomagnum sp. | reverse complement strand
GCTAAATTACCATCTTGAATAACGCCGTCGCCAAATGTTGCATTTAAAAAGCCGCTTGGACGCGCCACGCCTAAACAGTTAGGGCCAATTAAACGAATGTTGTAACGGTGTGCAATGTCCAACACTTCTTGTTGCAAACGATGTCCTTCTTCGCCTAATTCACCAAAACCAGCTGTAATAATAATGACCGAATTCACACCTTTTTCACCGCATTGACGCATAACCGCTGGCACGGTTGGCGCGGGCGTTGAAATGACCACCAAATCTAAATCTTCAGGAACAGAATTTAAATCGGGATACGCTTTTAACCCCAAAATCTGTTCGCGTTTATTGTTGACGGGATACAAGCCACCTTTGAATTCAGCTTCTTGCATATTGAGTAATAACCGATAACCCACGCTTTCAGGGCGTTCTGACGCGCCAACGATTGCAACAGATTTTGGGGTAAAAAAACGGTTTAGATAATGAGGACCCATAATAAACTCCGAATGATTTGAAAAATGATGAAAAAGATTAACGATTTTTTATTACTATTGAATGAAGAAAATTACCAGCTGCAAAGTACAATGTGCAGATATTCTAAGCCTTAACATTTAATTCCACACAAATTTTAATTCTATGTCGTATTCAATAACTATAAAACAACCTTTTGGCGCGGTAATGCTTGATATTGCAGGGATAACACTTGCCGATACAGAACGCGAAATCATCAATCATCCCAACACTGGCGCAGTGATTTTATTTTCGCGCAATTACGAAAGCCCAGAACAAGTCACAGCGTTAATTCACAGTATTCGTACTGCACGAAATGGAGAAATTTTAATTGCGGTTGATCAAGAAGGCGGACGAGTTCAGCGTTTTCAAAATGGTTTTACACGCTTGCCCGCCGCCGCACTTTATGAAAATGAATCTGAAATTTCTGAAATTGCAGGCTGGTTAATGGCTGCAGAATTATTGGCAGTGGGTGTAGATTTTAGTTTTGCCCCTGTTTTAGATGTCGATTGCGGCGTGAGTACGATTATTGGTAATCGCGCCTTTTCGCAAAACGCTGAAAAAGTGACACAACTTGCGAGTGAATTTCGTCGCGGTATGAATCGAGCGGGTATGGCGGCAACAGGTAAACATTTTCCTGGTCATGGCGCTGTGGCTTTAGATTCACATTTGACATTACCGATTGATGAACGAAATTTAACAGAAATCCGCCAGCACGATTTACAGCCATTTCGGCAACTGATTGCCGAAGGTTTGGAAGGAATTATGCCTGCTCATGTTTTATATTCACAGATTGATTCGCGACCTGCGGGCTTTTCAGATTTTTGGATTCAGCAAATTTTGCGTCAAGAATTAGGGTTTGACGGTGTGGTGTTTAGCGACGATTTGAGCATGGAAGGAGCGACCAGTGTAGGCAATTTTTCACAGCGTGCGAAAGGGGCGTTGAATGCAGGGTGTGACATGGTTTTAGTGTGTAATAATCCAACGGCAGCGATAGAGGTTTTGGATTTTTTACCAATTGAAAACAATGTTGAACGTGAGCGGCGTTTGCAAAAAATGCAGGGGCAATTTAGGTTAAATCGTGAGCAGTTACAGGCAAGTAAAATGTGGCAACAAGCGAAATTTTTAGTTGAAGATTTTGCAAAACGTTACGTTTAAACAAATATTTTCAAAAAAATAGATTGTATAAAACCAACTAAAACAATATACTATGTAACATCAATCGCGGGATGGAGCAGCTTGGTAGCTCGT
>CAZLGN010000374.1:0-1743 GCA_964558865.1 uncultured Methylomagnum sp. | reverse complement strand
ATTATTTCGGTGATTGATGACATTGCATTTCAAACCAACATTTTAGCGTTAAATGCGGCGGTTGAAGCGGCGCGGGCGGGTGAACAAGGGCGTGGTTTTGCGGTCGTTGCAACCGAAGTTCGGAATTTAGCGCAACGTGCCGCCGCCGCTGCGGGTGAAATTCAAATGTTGATTGATGATTCCGTTTCGAAAGTGGATGACGGCGGCACATTAGTCACGCAAGCGGGAAAAACGATGCAAGAAATTGTAACTGCCGTTCAAGGCGTGACAGCCGTTATGGCACAAATTGCAGCTGCTTCGGTTGAACAAAATATCGGTATCACGCAAGTAAATCAGGCAATTGTTCAAATGGATAATGTCACGCAACAAAACGCGGCGTTAGTTGAAGAAGCGGCTGCCAACGCTGAATTATTAGAGGAACAAGCGCGAAAATTGTCGATAACCGTGACGCATTTCAAAACCGAGTCATCCACGGTGTTTTCATCCTAAAATTTTTCAACCCGTTTTAAAATGTGTCATTTCAACGGCAAGATTTTTAGTTTGATCACTTAATGATTCTGCCGCTGCGGCGGCTTGTTCAACTAATGCGGCATTTTGCTGAGTTACGCCATCCATTTGC
Source organism: uncultured Methylomagnum sp. (assembly GCA_964558865.1). Lineage (GTDB taxonomy): Bacteria > Pseudomonadota > Gammaproteobacteria > Methylococcales > Methylomonadaceae > UBA10906. Next base: position 1,124 of record CAZLGN010000374.1, on the reverse strand, counting down.
ATAATAGCCGTGTGAACTTGATCGATGCCCGCCATTTGCTGACTGGATGCACTGGCAATTTCAGCCATAATCACCGTTACACTTTGAATCGCGCTCACAATATCTTCCATCGTTTTACCCGCTTGTTCAACTTGCTTGCTACCATCTGAAATCGTATCAACTGAATCACTGATTAAACGTTTAATTTCACCTGCTGCACTCGCAGCGCGTTGTGCTAAATTACGAACTTCCACCGCGACAACAGCAAAACCTTTTCCTTGTTCTCCTGCCCTAGCCGCTTCAACGGCGGCGTTTAATGCCAAAATGTTCGTTTGAAACGCAATATCATCAATCACGGTAATAATATCGACGATTTTATGTGACGATTCGTTAATGGTTGCCATTGTTTTAACGACGTTATTGACTACGGTAACGCCTTTTTTCGCCGTTGTTGCGGCACCTAATGCGAGTTGATTGGCATTATTTGCATTGTTAGTATTTTGCTGAACCGTCGTGGTTAATTCTTCCATGCTCGCCGCCGTTTGTTGCAAACTTGAAGCCTGTTCTTCGGTTCGATGCGATAAATCGTTATTACCCGCTGAAATTTCTCTCGACGCATTCGCAATAACTTCACTGGTATTTTGAACTTCGGCAATTAAACTCTTTAAATTTTTAACCGTTTCGTTAATGCCAATTTTTACTTCTCCAAACGCGCCCATGTAATCAGCCGTAATGGTTTGCGTTAAATTGCCCTGTGCCATCGTACTTGCAACGCGCAATATATCATTCAAGCTTCTTTCGGTGTTTTCTAAACTTTGATTGATATTGTTTTTTAACGCCGCTAAATCACCACGTCCTTCTGTTGTAACCCGTTTCGTTAAATCCCCATTTTTAACACCACTCATAACTTGTCCAATATCGCCGAGCATGATTTGCATAGTTTGCATGGCTTCATCGACGGCAATTTTAACGTCTCCTTTCACACTAGAATCGATACGCTTGCTAAAATCACCATGACTTAATGCGTGCATCACATCTGTTAAAGCAATCATCGTTTTTTCCAATTTATCAATGCTAGCATTAACGTTTTGCTTCAATTTATCCAAATCGTTACGCGCTTGAACATCAACACGCTTACTAAAATC
>CAZLGN010000373.1:0-1744 GCA_964558865.1 uncultured Methylomagnum sp. | reverse complement strand
TCACGTCTGCAATAATATTATCCATTGCTGCAGGTGCTGTGATGACTTCGGGTTTTAGGAATAACATTCCTGTCAAGCCGTCAATCGTTCTTGCTGTGGCGTTGTAATATAACGCGCGTTGTTTGTAAGCGTAATATTCTGCGTCAGTTTGACCGCTTAAACGCGGCAGGTATTTAATACCATATTCGTGGATCTCGTCTTGCCCTTCTGACGCGTGTTCGCATCGCTCCCACTGCTCATAATATTCGTGATACTCGCTGTGTTTTGTATCGACTGCCATTTTTATATTCCTGTAATTGTAGCTAAATTAGGCCTATTGTGCAGTACCGGATATTTGAACGCAATAAAATATCCACTGCTATCAACCCAATCATCAATGGCTGGGTGAGCTGTAAACTTTTCTGGCTCTAATTTATCATCATAGCCTTGAGTTTCGAGCGCATTGGTTAAGTTTGGGCATTTATCTGTGTTAATGAATAACTTATCGTGTGAAAGCAATCCATTATACGCATTGATTCTATCCCGTACTGCTGGATTAGCTGGATTATATTGCAGTTGATAACCTGCTTGTCTAATCATGCCAATATCAGATTGGCTTGAATTTGTTTTTCCTGCCTTTCCGCTTGCATCAGGATAAACGATTATTTTTCTATCACCATAACGCGTTAAATTATTAATAAAGTCTTGCGTATCGTGTGAAACAAACTCGTCAACAGCGATAGGAATATTATTATCAATGACAAAAGTAACAGCACAACAACCACCAATATTGAAATCAATTGAAACATGAATGAATGTATCGCGTTCATTTAGTTCTCGCTGTGTGTGGTGTCGTTTACGATCAAAGAAATGATAAACCTTGTTTTTATTTAGTGATACAAAATCACCAAGCAAATAAAGTTCGGCTAATATTGGGTCGTAGTTAGCTAAAATTTGCTCTGCATAATCTTTAGGTAAAAAAGGGTTGCTATAGGTGCTTGCCTTGTATAAAACATAGCCTTTTTGCTGTAGTTTTACCCATTTATGATAAACAAACCCATTGATTCCATTATCAGGTGTTGTCACCACGCCAATAGTATTTTTACCGTCAAACTTTTGCCGTGTTCTTTCTGTAATTTTTCGCCATACTAAAGCCGCTTTATCCATTGGCAATGTATCAATTTCATCAACTATTGAGTGAGCGACTTCAAAAGATACAATTTTAGATGGATTATCATAACTACGAAAAATAATAAAACCATAGCCAGCGACATCAATTTTAAATTCTGATTTATTGACATGGAATTTTAAACCCATCATTGCTAAATCTTCTTCAACTCCGGGCATCGCTCTTAATCGTAATAAATCATAAGTTGGTAAAAATATACCAACGTTTACGCCTTTATTTTGAAGAAGTAATAACACCGCCCGCATTGTTCCTGCTCGTGTTTTTCCGCTACCCAATCCACCAACAATAGCTGGATAAGGTTCTTCTGAAAACACAAATTGTCTTTGCGGTAGCGTTAAAGGTATATCTGGCATTAAAGCTCCATTTCTTCGGCTTTAATGATGTGAATTTTTATAGGCGTTGTATCTTGCAGATTAGTGTTAACCGTCATTGGCAACACTTTACCAACCAACGTTAAAAATGCCGTTGGGTTTTCATCAGCTTGCCTTGCTAAATAAGCCTGCCCTCCAACATCATCTAATGCCCCTAGAATCATCTCTTTTAATTCTTTGGTAACTTTGTTAGGCATACCTTTGG
>CAZLGN010000372.1:0-1745 GCA_964558865.1 uncultured Methylomagnum sp. | reverse complement strand
CAATATACGGCGTTGCTCGCAACTGAAGGCGTTGATTTGACCTTTGCGGAAGACGGCATTAAACGCATTGCGGAAATGGGTTGGCAAGTAAATGAAACCACTGAAAACATTGGCGCACGTCGTTTACATACGATGTTGGAAAAATTGTTAGAAGAAATTTCATTTGAGGCATCAGACTTAGAAAATAAAAAAGTCGTTATTGACGAGGTTTATGTGAATAAATATCTTGGCGAATTGGTTAAAGATGAAGATTTAAGTCGATACATTTTGTAATTTTAAAGTCGTAAAAAAAGCCCCGTTCAGATTATCTGAACGGGGCTTTTTAGTTTAAAGCGAAATTAAATTTTTATTTTTTAACTTCTTCAAAATCCGCATCAATTACGCCATCATCAGCTTGATGTGTATGTGAATCGCCAGCGTGTGAATGTTCAGCTTCCGCGCCACCTTCTTGAGCATAAACACGTTCTGCTAATTTACCTGATAATTCAGCCAACGCTTCAGCTTTTGCTTCGATGTCGGCTTTATCGTCGCCTTTAACAGCTTCTTTTGCTGCTGCAATTGCTGCTTCAATGTTTGATTTTTCATCTGCTTCAACTTTATCGCCTAAATCTTTCAACGATTTTTCAGTTGCATGAATTAAACCGTCAGCATGATTACGCGCATGAACTAATTCAACCAATTTACGATCTTCATCTGCGTGAGCTTCGGCATCTTTTACCATGCGTTCCACTTCTTCATCCGACAAACCGCTTGACGCTTTAATTACAATCGATTGTTTTTTGCCAGTCGCTTTGTCTTTTGCCGACACATTTAAAATACCATTTGCGTCGATGTCGAAAGAAACTTCGATTTGTGGCACACCGCGTGATGCTGGTGGAATGTCCGACAAATCAAAACGTCCGAGCGATTTATTGGCATTGGCTTTTTCGCGTTCACCTTGTAAAACATGAATCGTTACAGCGGTTTGATTGTCGTCTGCTGTCGAGAAAACTTGTTGCGCTTTCGTTGGAATGGTGGTGTTTTTTTCAATCAATTTGGTCAAAATGCCGCCCATCGTTTCAATACCCAACGATAACGGAATCACGTCCAATAACAACACGTCTTTCACGTCGCCAGCCAAAACACCCGCTTGAATCGCTGCGCCCAACGCCACTGCTTCGTCAGGATTTACGTCTTTGCGCGGTTCTTGAGCAAAAATGCTATTCACCATTTCTTGAACTTTTGGCATACGAGTTTGACCGCCGACCAAAATCACATGGTCAATATCTGATGCTGAAACTTTCGCATCTTTTAACGCCATTAAACACGGTGCTTTGGTTTTCAAAATCAATTCTTCAACTAATGATTCTAATTTTGCACGAGTCAATTTAACGTTTAAATGTTTTGGACCTGTTGCATCAGCAGTGATGTAAGGCAAATTCACGTCAGTTTGTTGGCTAGACGATAATTCGATTTTCGCTTTTTCAGCCGCTTCTTTCAAACGTTGTAACGCCAAAGGATCGTTGTGAACGTCAACGCCTGTGTCTTTTTTGAATTCGTCCGCAAGATATTCAATGACGCGTGAATCGAAATCTTCACCACCTAAAAAGGTGTCTCCATTTGTTGCCAACACTTCAAATTGATGTTCGCCGTCGATTTCTGCGATTTCGATAATTGACACGTCGAATGTACCGCCACCTAAATCATAAACGGCAATTTTGGTATCGCCTTTTGGTTTATCCATACCGAACGCTAACGCTGCTGCT
>CAZLGN010000371.1:0-1749 GCA_964558865.1 uncultured Methylomagnum sp. | reverse complement strand
AGAGGCTTATCATCATGACTAAATGTGCCGCCATTCAAATGGCTTCCAGTCCAAACATCAGTGCAAATTTATTAGAGGCAGAAAAATTGATTGCTGAAGCAGTCAAAGCAGGCGCGAAGTTGGTCGCGTTGCCCGAAAACTTTGCGTTAATGGGTGACCACGAACAAGACAAAATCAAAGTCAAAGAAGTCGATGGCTTAGGAACAATCCAAAGTTTTTTAGAAACAACCGCGAAAAAATATGGCGTATGGATTGTGGGTGGCACGATTCCGATTGCAGGTGATGACAAAAACAAAGTCCGCGCGGCGTGCTTGATTTATAACGACAAAGGTCAACGTGTGGCGCGTTATGACAAAGTGCATTTATTTGATGTTCACGTTCCAAATACCAACGAAGTTTATCGAGAATCGGATTCGATTGAAGCAGGCGATGATTCGCTAGTGATTGATACGCCATTTGGACGCATGGGCGTGGCGGTTTGTTATGATTTACGTTTTCCTGAATTTTTCCGCAAAATTAGCGAACAAGGTGTCGATTTTATTGTGATTCCGTCTGCTTTTACGGCTGAAACGGGAGCGGCACATTGGGAATTATTGTTGCGAGCGCGAGCCGTTGAAAATTTATGTTATGTCATTGCGCCAAATCAAGGCGGTTTTCACAAAAATGGGCGACGTACTTTTGGGCATAGCATGATTATTGATCCGTGGGGCGTGATTTTGGATTGTTATAAAACAGGCAGTGGTTTTGTTTCGGCTGAAATTGACCATGAACGCATCACAAAAGTTCGCGCTGGGTTTCCTGTGTTGACGCACCGTCGTTTTTTCTGTGAATAGTATGCGAAACATTTTTGGAATTTTGGTTTTAACGAGTGGATTAGTTGCGTGTGGTGCAGCAGAAAATAGCCGTTATCGTGACACCGCGCAATTGGAACGCCCGCCGACTTTGGCGTTACAAAAAACGCCTGTGAATGCCGTGATTGATGACAGCATTGAACCGAAAAAGAAAGTCGGCGGTTTAGACGATAAAGTAATTTTGCTCGATGAAAGTCCAAAAAAGTTAATTTTAAAACAATCGATTAGCGAAGCGTGGCGTACTCTTGGAACAGCATTACGCCAAAGCGAGATGAAGATTACGGATTACGAAAAGGCGAAATATAGCTATTACGTCAGTTATAAATCGCAAGGGGCATTAAGCGGATTGATGGGGTTCATTAGTAAAGACATAACGGAAGTGATTTACTTGGTAACGCTTGAACCCAAAGATGGTGATACGCAAATTAGCGCGACGCTTGCCAGTAATCATGAACAACGTGAAAGTGCTAATGCGAATCCTGATGGCGTTTATGAAAATCCTACTGAAGACAGTGATGGTTTAATTGAATCGCTTTATCACTTGCTACGCGACGATGTTAAAACGGAGTAAAAAGCGATACTTCGCGTTCAATTCGCATTCTAAGGTAAAATCCAGCCTGATATTTTTCATTTCTCCTACGCCCACCATAAAAAATTATGTTACCCGTCATCGCTTTAGTCGGTCGCCCCAATGTGGGCAAATCGACCTTATTCAACTTTTTAACTAAAACCCGTGACGCAATTGTTGCTGATTTTGCTGGTTTAACCCGTGACCGCCAATATGGGCGCGTCAAAAATAAAGAAATTCGTTCCTGCTTAGTCGTCGATACAGGCGGCATCATGGATGACGCGCAAGGCATTGACCAAGTCGCACGAACACAAGTACAAATCGCGCTCG
>CAZLGN010000370.1:0-1756 GCA_964558865.1 uncultured Methylomagnum sp. | reverse complement strand
ACAATCGATTATGGAAAAACGCGGTTTGATTTTATTTATTGGCGGCACGGGTTCAGGGAAATCGACTTCGTTGGCAGGACTTATTGATTACCGAAATAGCAACGCCTCAGGTCACATTATTACAATTGAAGACCCGATTGAATTTATTCATCAACATAAAAAATCCCTCGTTAATCAACGAGAAGTGGGTGTGGATACCTTGAGTTATGAAGATGCGTTGAAAAATACACTCCGCCAAGCTCCTGACGTAATTTTAATTGGTGAAATTCGCTCGCGTGAAACCATGGAACACGCCCTCGCCTTCGCTGAAACGGGACATTTATGCTTATCAACCTTACACGCGAATAATTCAAATCAAGCACTTGACCGCATCATCAACTTTTTCCCTGAAGAACGACGCACGCAATTGTTAATGGATTTGTCATTAAATCTGAAAGCCTTTGTATCGCAACGTCTTGTGCCAACTGTTGATGGTAAGCGAACCGCTGCCATCGAAATTTTATTAAATACGCAATATGTGAGCGATTTAATTTTAAAAGGCGAAATTCACGGCATTAAAACAGCGATGGAAAAATCTGAAAATATCGGTATGCAAACCTTTGATTTACATTTGCAACGCCTTTATGAACAAGGAAAAATTACCTTGGAAGATGCGCTGGCGAATTCAGATTCACCGAATAATTTACGTTTAAAAATTAGTTTAAGTAACAATTCAATCGGTGCGGAAACTGAAGAGGAAGAAGTTGAAAAACCAAAACCTAAAACAGAATTAAATATCCAGTTATTAGACATAAAACTCGAAGATTAAAAAGAGGTAAATACAATGGCAACGTTCGATATTTTCATAAAAGGCATCAATCCTGAACGAGATGATGATTCTAATGACATTAAAGAAAATGCGGCAAAAGTATTGCAAATCAGTTTGGATGATTTAGACGATTTGTTGGCACAAAATGCGGCGTGCATTCGTCGTGGAGCCAGCGAAGAAGAAGCAAAACATTTCCAACGCACTCTTTCGAGTGTTGGTTTGATTTGTATTTATAGCCCTGCTCGGAAAAATACAAGATTAGAACTGATTCCAATGGAAGAAGAAAGTGCTGCCATTTCAATTAGTAATTGCCCAAATTGTGAATCCGAATTATCACCGAATGAAGATGGTTCAGACCCTGAAAAATGTGAACAATGTGGCATTTCGATTGCTAAATTTATAGAGCAACGATTACAAGCCGAAGAACGTGAAGCGATTAAAGCAAAGCTACTCGCTTCTCAAGCAATTTCTCAACAAGAAAACGCAAAACGCATTCAAGAAAGCATTGAAAAACAACGTAAACTCGATTTGGAAAAACAAGTTTTAGAAGAATTACAGGGTGGCAAAATTAAAAAGCCGCTGAATCTAAAATTACTAGCAATTGGTGGTGGATTAGTCGTTGCAACGGTAAGTGCAAGCTATTTTCTAACTTCTTCAAAAACAGCCCCTACTGATTCTGCATCAAGTAAAGTAACAACTGTTGAAATGAAAACGCCAGCGTCTAAAACTGCAGCCAGTGCAAGCGGCACATCAAAACCCGCGCCACCAGCATCTTCTCAAGAAGCAATGCAAAAAACGCACGACCAAGCCGCGCAAGTTTTAAAAGGCTTTGGTTTAAATCCAGATGCGTTTGCAGAAGGCGGAAGTTCAGGCGGTGAAGCGGCATTACCAACCGAAGAAATGTTATCGGGAGTTGCGCCAGCTACAACAGCTACAACAGCTACAACA
>CAZLGN010000369.1:0-1759 GCA_964558865.1 uncultured Methylomagnum sp. | reverse complement strand
ATTGCGCTAAAACTAAGAAATTTCCGCCACCAATGGCATCAACTTGACCTGTTGTCGCTTCGGATAAAAATTCGCCATCCATCACAGGAATTCGCCAATAACGTTTGCCTGAAATCACTTTTGATGTTTGAAAACCGTCGCCGAAATAGCGCAAGTTTTTACCGAGTGGAATACGAATGCCGCCGTCAATGCCTGCGAATAATGCAGACGTTGGCGATGTTAAAACACATTGTCCCGCACGAGTTTCAAGTTGTTTCGCTAATCCTTTGCCACCCATTGCGAAAATCATAATCGCAACGCCTGGACGACCATCTGGCGTTTCAGCAGGCGTTAAAGTTCGTTCGATTCCTGCTTCACAACCGCACGCAATCACCGACGTGGCAAAACCTGTCATGGCTTGTGCGGCAATCATTGCCCATTTTTCATTTTGCGCGGTGATAATCGCTCGCGTGCCTTTCATCGGAAAGGCTTCGGCGAATGTCGCGTCTATTTCGACACCGTTAATAATCATTTTGGTTCCTCTAATAAAAATTTTCTACAAGGCGAGTAACTGTTCAAGTAATTCGTCGGCTACTTTCACACCTTCCCAATAACCTTCGCAATCAATCAAAAAATTATAGCGATATTCTTCGGCGCAAACGCTGATAACTTGCAACGCCATGAAGTATTTTGATTTATCGGTTTTAAAATCTGAAAGCTCAATAAGTTGTTCGAGTAATTTATTCAATTTATGTGTTCGTGGATACGCACCATATTTACTTCGCGTTTCGAGTAAATGTTTTAACAACATTTCAAACATTTGCTGATAATGAAAACAGTGCATTGCACAATCTTTAATCCCTGATTTTGCAGTAAAATCAATCAATACGGCGTGTTCCCAGGCTTTGCCAGCTAGGTTTTCAGCGTTTTCGAATGCTTTTAGTTTTTCAGTATACATAATTAAGCCTTCTTCATAATCCGCGCTTGCTCACGTTTCCAATCGGCATCTTTCGATGCGGCACGTTTATCATGTAATTGTTTGCCTTTCGCTAACCCGATTTCCAGTTTTGCCCGTCCGTTTTTCCAATACATTGACAACGGAATCAAGGTGTAGCCTTTTCGTTCAACCGCGCCAATCAATTTATTTAATTCATGACGATTTAAAAGCAATTTTTTGTGACGCACCGCTTCGGGTTTGATATGCGTTGAAGCCGAAAGCAACGCTGAAATATGTGCGCCTTGTAACCACGCTTCGCCTTTTTTTATCGTGACGTAACTTTCTTTGAGTTGCACGCGCCCATCACGCAAACTTTTAACTTCCCAACCTTCTAAAACTAAACCCGCTTCAAAACGGTCTTCAATTGAATACTCGTGTGTCGCTTGACGATTTTTCGCAATCGTTGCATTTTGCGAATCGGCTTTTTTTTTCGCGTTTTTATCCGCCATAATTATTTTTTCCCAACCGTAACAGTTTGCAAAAGGTTCAAATCCACGCGCCGTTTAAACGCATCGGCGATTTGTTCTTTAGTGACGTTTTGTACATTTTGTTGAAACGCCTCTAAATAATCGAGCGGCATTTGATAAAACCCCATCATCACAACGTAATTCGCCAGCTCTTTGTTGCTATCAAATTTTAATGGAAAACCGCCGACGATATTAGCTTTCGCGGCTGTCAATTCAGTATCGGTCACGCCATTTTTGACAAAATCTGAAAGCGTTTGATTCAAAACATCCAACGCTTGCGCTGTTTGATCATTGCGCGTTTGCAAACTGGCGACAA
>CAZLGN010000368.1:0-1761 GCA_964558865.1 uncultured Methylomagnum sp. | reverse complement strand
TAATAACCAGTAAAAAGCACTGAAATTTCTGAAGTGGGTGTAGCTGAGTTAAATTGTACTTCGGAACGAATCTGTAAGTGATTATGTTCTTTTTATATATAAATATACATTTTTTATTACAGATTCGTTCCTAAAAAATCATTGATAGATCATGTTGGCTTAGATCGAGTTGTTAGTGTTTTTAATGATCAAGTTTTTTAGCAATATCGGTTACTTTTAAGTGGGTATAACGCTTCAACATACTGAGGGTCTTGTGGCCTGTGATTGTTGAAACTTCCATTGTGTTTAATCCCAGTTCAAAAAAACGCGATGTTGCTTCATGTCTTAGGTCATGGAATCTTAGATTATCCAAGTTTGCTCGTTTACAGGCTCTATTAAAGGCTTGGGATACTGACTGTGGTTTTGTACTGAATAGCTTTCCTGATTGAACCTTAATACCTTCAAGAATTGCTAAGGCTCTCGATGATAGCGGTATGGTTCTAGGTTCACCATTCTTGGTATCTGGTAACAGTAAAAACCGATTATCTAGGTAGATGTGTTCCCACTCTATTTTAAGAATCTCTGAACGTCTCATACCTGTCTCGATAGCTAATAGGCATATTGTTTTTACTTCGATGGTTTCATCCAGCGCATCTAAAAGGCTGATAAGCTCTTTGTCATCTAGCCTTCGGGTTCTGCCTTGCGGTAACTTTGGCAACTTAATAAAGCGTATGGGGTTAGTCAGTGATTCAAACCCCATTCATTCTTAGCCACGTTATAAAGATTTGCTATCACAGCTAGGTCAAGTCTTACTGTATTTGGTGATTTGCCTTGTGCCAGTCTCTTATCTCGCCATAAAGCAAAATCTGTACTGCGTATATTTGGCAAAAACCTATTAGTTAGTGGCTCTTTCAACCACGCATTGATTCTATAGGTTTCATTTTGTGCGCCTTTCTTGTTTGGCGTGATTTCTTGAAGGTAACGGTTTAGTAATTCTTTCAGGGTTGTTTTTTCAATCTCAGATCTATTGATAAAAATTCCCTTATCGAGTTCTGTTTCTGTGTGTCTAGCCCATGCAATAGCATCAGCTTTGGTACTGAAAGATTTGGTTATTTCTGGGTAGCCTTTACGTTGGATTCTTGCTTGCCAATTGTTAGCTCGTTTTCTGAATGTTGCCATGAGTTTTCCCTAAAAGGACAGGAAAAGGACAAAACAGCAAATTGAAGGTTATAATGAAACTAAAGAAAGTGGTTAATCATTGATTATCAATAAAATAGAGCGTAGCTCAGTTGGTAGAGTCCCGGATTGTGATTCCGGTTGTCGTGGGTTCGAGCCCCATCGTTCACCCCACCTGATTTTCCAATAAAAACAATGTGTTTCTTAATAAGCATTGTCAAAATTCTAAATATCTCCATCAATTAGTTTCTGTTCACGGCTTGTCAAAACTTTTGAAATAAACCGTTATCCTAAGCATTTATCGTAATGCTCTCCAAACAGTTTGCATAAGAAAAGAAATCCAACTCGCCGTTGTTCGGTAAAATGCTGTCAGTTTTAGCTTAAACGCTTATCAACAACTTTTATCAGAATACTCGTGACTACTTTATTCCCAATTCCGCAAAATCATCCGCAACGCTTTGTCTTACACAACGAAGTTCATGCAAGAGCTTCATCAATTCTGAGTTTGCCAGTACGCGCCAGTTATCTGGCCTTGTCGTTATCCAGTGAAGAAAAAGCCCTTGAACGTCAGCATTTGATTGCACTCTGTGAACGATTTGGCGCAAC
>CAZLGN010000367.1:0-1762 GCA_964558865.1 uncultured Methylomagnum sp. | reverse complement strand
TGACGGGCTTTTTAGGTTCAGGAAAAACCACGTTATTAAATCGGATTCTGTCCGAACAACACGGTCAACGCATTGCTGTCATTGAAAACGAATTTGGCGAAACAGGCATTGACAATGAATTGCTCATTCAAGGTGAAGAACAAATTGTTGAAATGAATAACGGCTGTATTTGCTGCACGGTGCGTGGGGATTTAGTGCGAATTTTGAGCGAATTAGCACGAAAACGAGAACAAGGCACTTTAAATTTTGACCGTGTAATTATTGAAACAACTGGACTTGCAGACCCCGCGCCTGTTGCTCAAACTTTTTTTGTTGAACCTGAAATTTCTTTTCACTATTTAGTTGATGCGATTTTAACCGTTGTTGATGCAAAACACGCTTTAAAACAACTCGATTCAACGCACGAAGCAGAAGACCAAATCGGCTTTGCGGATCGTTTGCTGATTTCAAAAGTGGATTTAGTCACACCTGAAGAATTGGATTTATTAACGGCGCGGTTGAAACAAATTAACCTCAACGCACCCATCAAACACATTCATTTTGGCAAAACCGCTATCAATGAACTGTTAGATATTCGCAGTTTTGATTTAAACGCCATTTTAGAAATTGAACCCAATTTTTTAAACGATGTTTCACATCATCACGATAAAGGGGTTAGTTCATTTGCTTACCATTCAGACATTGCTTTTGATGCGGCAAAAATTATTTCTTTTATGGAACTGACGGTTTCTATGTATGGCAATGATTTATTGCGCTACAAAGGAATTTTAAATATTCAAGGCTGCGATAGAAAAGTGATTTTTCAAGGCGTTCACATGATGTTTGATGAAACACTCGGCATTGCGTGGAAAGAAGGCGAAAAAAGAGCTTCAACCTTAGTCTTTATCGGTCGTAATTTGCCGCCCAAACAAGATTTAAAAGAAGCCCTCGATAGTTGCAGGATTACATTTTGAGAACTCGTTTAAAAGGCGGACAAATTTTTGACCCTGCTCAAAATCTAAACGGTGTGGTTCAAGATTTGTGGTTTCAAAATGGTGTGATTATTCCAACGCCGCACAAAAATGAAATGCCTGATGTGGATTACGATATTTCAGGCAAAGTTGTGATGGCGGGCGCGATTGATATTCACAGCCACATTGCAGGTGGAAACGTGAACACTGCGCGTTTATTACTGCCTGAACAACATCGAAATTTCATGGCGCGAAAACTCAATCATGCGTTTAGTACCGCTCGTTGGTCGAGTACCGAAATTGGCTACCGTTACGCGCAAATGGGTTATACGACGGTTGTTGAACCTGCCATTTTGCCTGCGAATGCGTTAGATGCTCACCTGCAAATGGCAGATATTCCGATTATCGACACCGCTGGTTTAGCGATTTTAGGCAATGATGATTTTTTGTTGCGCCTGTTACGCGCCAAAGCGAGCCAAAATCAAATCAATGATTATGTTGCGTGGACGTTGCACGCCACAAAGTGTTTAGGTTTAAAAGTCATTAACGCAGGTGGCGCGAATGCGTTTAAAAACAACGTTCGCCATTTTGATTTAGATGATGTTGTGCCTGATTACGGCGTGAGTTCGCGCCATATTTTGCAAACGCTGCAACGCGCCGCGTGTGACATTCAATTGCCGCATCCTGTTCATGTTCACTGCAATAATTTAGGCATTCCAAATAACGTAGACACCGCGATTGCGACAATGGAAGCCGCGCAAGGTTTGCCAATGCACTTAGCGCATATTCAATTCTATGGTTACGGAAATCAA
>CAZLGN010000366.1:0-1763 GCA_964558865.1 uncultured Methylomagnum sp. | reverse complement strand
GTTCAAAGCCTTTTTTTATCGCCAAATATAACAACAAAAATCCGACCAGCATCATAAATACTTGCCCGATTTGGAAGTTATAAAACCCTGTGCTTTGCCATAATGAAGTTAAATTTTCCATAACTATCCCTTGATTAGAGTGACACTAAAACAGAGCCGCCTGTTACCGCCGCGCCTTCTTTGACGTGAATTGCGCTGACAACACCTGCGAATTTTGAACGGATTTCGGTTTCCATTTTCATGGCTTCCATTAAAATAACGACATCGCCTTCTTTGACTTCGCTACCTGCGTGAACTAACACTTTTAAAATTGTGCCTGCCATCGGAGCTTCAATTGTCGCACCACTTCCTGCCACAGCCGCTAACGGTGCGGCAGTTGAAGCCGTTGCTGCATTAGGTTGAATGTTTAAAATTGCGCCACCTGGTCCCACAGCGACGTTGTAATTTTTACCATCAACGTTGACCGTGTAAGATTCGACACCAGTGTCTTTTTTCGGTGCATTTGCTTCAGCAAAGGCTTTCGCATCAGGTTTCGGTTCAAACGCACTTGGATTGTTGCGATTTGCCAAAAACTTCCAGCCAACTTGCGCGAATAAACCATTGATTAACGCATCTTCTTCGACATTTGAACTAAGTGTGACATTTTCAGCTTTCGCTTTTTCTTGAACGTCAGTAATCAATTTGTCCATTTCAGCGTCGATTAAATCCGCAGGGCGGCAAGTAATCGGCTGAGTACCGTCTAAAACACGAGCTTGTAATTCGGCATTCACAGGTGCAGGTGTTACGCCATATTCGCCTTTTAAAACACCAGCCGTTTCTTTAGAAATGCTTTTATAACGTTCGCCCATCATCACGTTCATAACCGCTTGTGAGCCAACAATTTGTGATGTTGGTGTAACGAGTGGAATAAATCCTAAATCTTCACGCACGCGCGGAATTTCTTTTAACACTTCGTCGAATTTGTCTGATGCGCCTTGTTCACGAAGTTGACTTTCCATATTGGTCAACATTCCACCAGGTACTTGCGCGATTAAAATTCGACCATCAACGCCTTTTAAATCGCCTTCAAATTGGGCGTATTTTTTACGCAGGACACGGAAATAATCAGCAATCGCTTCTAATTTCACCAAATCTAAACCTGTTGCGCGTTTTTCACTTTCTAAACTGGCTACAATGGTTTCGGTTGGTGTATGACCATACGTCATACTCATTGAAGAAATTGACGTATCAACGTTATCAATTCCCGCTTCAATCGCTTTAATCAAGGTCGCAACGCTCAAACCTGTTGTTGCGTGGCAATGCAAATGAATCGGAATCGACGTGCTTTTTTTCAATTTCGATACGAGTTCAAACGCTTCATACGGCTTCAACAAACCTGCCATGTCTTTAATACAAATTGAATCTGCGCCCATATCTTCGATGGTTTTGCCTAAATCAATCCATGTTTTCGTGTTATGAACAGGGCTAGTTGTGTAAGAAAGCGTACCTTGTGCGTGTTTGCCAGTATTTTTAACGGCTTTAACGGCGTGTTCGATGTTACGCATATCGTTCATTGCATCGAAAATACGGAACACGTCAATCCCATTTGCCGCACAACGTTCAATAAATTTGTCCACTACGTCATCGGCATAATGGCGATAACCCAATAAATTTTGGCCACGCAATAGCATTTGTTGTGGTGTTTTTGGCATGGCAGCTTTCAACGCACGCAAACGTTCCCAAGGATCTTCGCCCAAATAACGAATACACGCATCAAACGTCGC
>CAZLGN010000365.1:0-1765 GCA_964558865.1 uncultured Methylomagnum sp. | reverse complement strand
AATTCTAAAATTAAAAATTGTTCGATGCACTGTTTTCATTATCAGCAAATGTTTGAATTACTCTTGAAACATTTACTGGAAACAAAGACTAAATCAGGTGCGTTTCCGCGTTCACACAAGTTAAGCCCGTTATTTGTTTTGGTGATTGAAGGTTTGGAATTGGATTTAGACAAGGACAAGTATTTTGATGCACTTGGAACGATAACAACCTGTGCCGAAGCCTATCGTTATGATTTTTCATTGGATTGTGAAACGTATAAACACGCGGTGTCATCACTTGATGTGCTACTCGATGAGTTAATCAAGCTCACTTAATCTTTCGTAGAGAAGTGAGAAACAGTGATTTTGCATTTTTGTTCTTTGGAGATTGCATGAATGAAATTTGAATGGGACGAAAATAAGAACAAAATTAACCTTCAAAAGCATGGGGTGGGTTTTGAGGAGGCGAAGTCTGTTTTTGATGACCCGTTGCAAATATCAAAGTTAGATTATCGTTTCAGTTATTTTGAAGAACGTTGGATTACTATCGGTACAGCTAAAAATCAACGGTTACTTGTTGTGGTCAATCTATTTTTTACAAACGAGGGTGAAGAAATAATCCGCATTATTTCCGCCAGACCTGCCAATCCAAAAGAGAGCGTGACTTATGAATACAGTTGAAGAAAGAGCTAGGTTTGATGATTACGAGATGGCAGAAGATTATGATTTTAGTCACGGTATTCGGGGACGATTTTACAAACCCAAAAAAGTGCGAACGACTTTGCAACTCGATGATGATGTGCTGTTGTTTTTAAAAAAACGAGCAGGTGAAGAACACGTCAAATATCAGGTTTTTTTAAACAGCTTGTTGAGAAATTACATGGCGGATGGAATAAAGCCTCCCGATTTAAGCCAGAACTGCGCTGAACGAAATTTTTACCCAGAACAATAGAAAATTATTTTATGTTTGAATCCGAAATCCAAAAACTCCCTGAAACTATCCTCGCCACCATTGATTTATCGCAATGGTCAGAACGTTTAGCCGCTTTTGATTTGCCTGAAAATTTCGCTGAATCTATGGTGAAAGTGTGGGCAATGAGTGAATTTGCCGCGCAACATTGCGACCGTCGCCCTGAAATTTTGATTGAATTGTGTCAATCGGGCGATTTATTCAAAAGTTACGCGGAAACCACTTACCGCGAAAAACTCGCACAAAAAGTTATCGAAACCGAAGCCGAATTGATGACGACATTGCGGCATTTTCGCCGTAACGAAATGATTCGGATTGCGTGGCGCGATATTGCCGATTGGGAAGAACTCACGCAAACCTTGCGTGAATTATCGTGGCTTGCTGATGCGTGCATTCAAACGGCGTTGAATTTTCTGTATCAACAAGCCTGCGAAAAACGCGGTACGCCTGTTTTATCAGACGGCACGCCGCAACAAATCGTGGTTTTAGGAATGGGAAAACTCGGTGCATTCGAACTCAACTATTCCTCCGACATCGATTTGATTTTTGCCTACGCTGAAAACGGCGTTTTGCTTGACCGAAAAGAAACCAGTTACAGCGAATTTTTTACCCGAATTTGCCAAAGTTTAGTGCGTGTTTTAGATGAAATTACGGTTGATGGTTTTGTGTTTCGCACCGATATTCGCCTTCGTCCATTTGGCGATAGCGGCGCAATTATCATGACATTCGACGGCATGGAAAATTATTACCAAACCCAAGCGCGAGAATGGGAACGTTACGCAATGATTAAAGCGCGGCAAGTTGCGGGCGATTTTG
>CAZLGN010000364.1:658-1785 GCA_964558865.1 uncultured Methylomagnum sp. | reverse complement strand
CAAATTCTTTGGTCGCTATGCTTTGTCAAGTTAGTTTTTTATGAGAAAGCCGTGTCCGAAAACACTGGGGGGTTGAATCAAATAATTGGCAACATGACGTCACATTTAACGAAGATAACGTGCGGGTTTCAGATGAAAATCAGGCTCAAATTTTGTCTAAATTTCGTACTTTCGCTATGAATTTATTGCGAATTCAAAAGAAAGATGCTCATAACTTTCAGGCACTTATTGAAAAATTTACCGACATTCCAAATTCTTTGGTCGCTATGCTTTGTCAAGTTAGTTTTTTATGAGAAAGCCGTGGGGGCTCAAGCTGGGCAAAAACAACTCACGCAAGTGCTTAACGCCGCAGGTTTTAGCCAAGTGCGTCGCGCGGCTGTCACGCCGACTAATCTGGTTTTAGAAGCAAAGGTTTAACAGAGCTTTTGCTAAAAATGCTATGCACTTTAATCTCCCTGCCTTTAAGCTCAAAATCAATTTATACAGTTGGTTTTGAGTATTTCAAATTTAAGACTTAAAAATTCTAGGAGATGTTATGAATACGTTTAATGAATCACGTCGTCGTTTTGTAATGCAATCAGGTTTAGGTGTTGCAAGTTTGACCACATTACCTTCGTTGGCGAGAGCTATGGAAGGTATGGGAATGGGCGGCGGAATGAAAAACAACCATTCTGGCGAAATGATGATGCCAAAAATAACACCGAATAAGGCTTCGCCGAATTTTCATCCTGATGTTGAATTTGACTTGTTTTGCAAACCCGCTGCAATTCCCATTTTAGATGGTTCAAAAACCAATTTATTGCAATACACCGCAAAGCTAATTAAAGGACCAAAAGATACATTAACCAGTTTGCCAAATTCTTTTTTAGGCGACATTGTGCGCTTGCACAAAGGGCAAAAAGTTCGCATCAATTTATACAACGGTTTGTCACGATCGACTGTTACGCATTGGCATGGTTTGCACGTTCCGCAAATTATGGACGGGCATCCAATGTATTCCATTGATCCAGGCGAAGTGTTGGTTTATGAATTTGAAGTGCTTAACCGAGCGAATTTAAACATTTATCACCCGCACCAACATGGTGAAACAGGCAAACAAGTTTATTTAGGTTTAGCGGGGGCAATGA
>CAZLGN010000364.1:0-648 GCA_964558865.1 uncultured Methylomagnum sp. | reverse complement strand
AATTATTGTCAACGATGAAGAGGAAGCTGCGTTAGATTTACCGTCGGGCGAATTTGAAATTCCGCTGGTGATTCAAGATAAACAGTTTGACAGTGATAACCAGTTAGTTTTTTCGTCAATGATGCACAGCAAAATGACGGGCTTTGTGGGCGATAAAATTTTGGTGAACGGTCGTCCGAATTTTAGTTTAGATGTTGCAAGTCGTGCCTATCGATTGCGCGTAGTGAATGCGTCAACCTCACGAATTTACAAATTAGCGTGGGAAGACGGAATGCCTGTCACGGTCATTGGCGTGGACGGAGGTTTTCTTGAACAGCCAGAAGTAAAATCCTATGTAATGCTTGCACCTGGTGAACGTTTAGACGTGTGGGCGGATTTCAGCGGACGCAACGAAGGCACACAGTTGACGTTGAAAAGTTTGGCGTTTTCAGGCGTGTTGCCAAAAATGGGTATGGGGGTGGGAATGCACAAAGGTGCAATTCCTGTTGGCAGTGAATATCCCATTTGCACCATTCGTGTGACGAAAAAAGTCAGCGAAACGCACAAATTGCCGATGCAATTGCCGAAATTCAAACATTATGAAATCAGCGACACCGCAAATCCAAATAATCCGATTCCAATCGGTATTACAGAAGCTCCGATGTCGAT
>CAZLGN010000363.1:0-1787 GCA_964558865.1 uncultured Methylomagnum sp. | reverse complement strand
GATTCATTGACACGATCACGCAATTCTTTTCCAGGTTTAAAGTGCGGAACGTGTTTTTTCGCTAGCGCAACCGATTCACCCGTTTTAGGATTACGCCCAATTCGTGGTGGACGTACACGCAATGAAAAACTGCCAAAGCCACGAATTTCAATACGCTCACCTGTTGCTAACGCTTGATTCATTTGCTCAATAATACATTTGACTGCCAATTCGACATCTTTTAAAGCAAGATGGTTTTGTTGCTTTGTTAGCACATCAATTAGTTCAGATTTTGTCACCTGCGCTCCTGTCAAAAATAAAAAAGGAGATACGACAAGCCGCATCTCCTTTGAAAATCTTACGATCTTACTTTTCCATTTGTTGCTTGAAAATATCACCTAAAGTCGGTGCAGCAACGTTTTGTGCTGAAGCAGAATAATCTTTTGCAGAAACAGTGTGTTCTTTTTCTGGGCGAGCATTTTCTTCTTTTGCTTTCATTGACAAGCTAATGGTTTTCGATTTTTTATCGATGCCGACAAATTTAGCTTCAACGCTGTCGCCAACATTTAAAACTAAATCTTTCGCAAAATCGCTAGCTCTCAAGTAACCTTCAACGCCATCTTCCAAGCTAACTGTTGCGCCTTTTGCGTCAACTTCTTTAACCGTTCCTTTTACAACGCTATTTTTTTCATGTGTCGCTAAGAAATTTTGGAATGGGTCTTGTGCTAATTGTTTGATACCAAGTGAAATACGTTCACGTTCAGAATCAACAGCTAAAATGATGGTTTCGAGTTCATCGCCTTTTTTGAAGTCACGAACAGCCGCTTCACCTTCAGCTTCCCAAGAAATATCTGACATATGAACCAAGCCATCAATGCCGCCATCTAAACCAATAAAGATACCGAAATCAGTGATTGATTTGATTTTGCCAGAGATTTTGTCGCCTTTGTTGTGTGTTGCCGCGAATTCATCCCAAGGATTTGGTTTGCATTGTTTCATGCCAAGTGAAATACGACGACGTTCTTCGTCGATTTCCAAGACCATGATTTCAACTTCGTCGCCTAATTGAACCAATCTACCTGGATTCACGTTTTTGTTTGTCCAGTCCATTTCTGAAACGTGGACTAAACCTTCAACGCCTTCTTCGATTTCAACAAAGCAACCGTAATCCGTTAAGTTATTCACTTTACCAAATACGCGTGTGCCAGCTGGATAGCGGCGTGCGATGTTTAACCAAGGATCTTCGTTCATTTGTTTCATGCCCAAAGATACGCGGTTTTTGTCTTTGTCGTATTTCAAGACTTTAACGTTGATTTCTTGACCGATTTCAACACATTCAGACGGATGACGTACACGTCTCCACGCCATATCAGTGATGTGTAACAAGCCATCAACGCCGCCTAAATCAATGAACGCGCCGTAATCGGTTAAGTTTTTAACGATACCAACTACTGTTGCGCCTTCTTCAAGCGTTTTCAACAATTCTTCGCGTTCTGCGCTGTATTCTTTTTCAACCACAGCGCGACGTGAAAGTACCACGTTGTTGCGTTTTTGGTCGATTTTGATGACTTTGAATTCTAAATCACGACCTTCCAAGAAGGTGGTGTCACGAACTGGGCGAACGTCAACGAGTGAACCAGGTAAGAATGCGCGTAATGCGCCAACGTCAACAGTGAAACCACCACGAACTTTACCCGTGATGCGACCGATAATTGTCGCGTCTTTTTCAAATGCAGTTTCGAGTTCAAACCAGGCTTTGTTTTTCTTCGCTTTATCGCGGGAAAGAAGCGTCGCGCCTAAACCATCTT
>CAZLGN010000362.1:0-1787 GCA_964558865.1 uncultured Methylomagnum sp. | reverse complement strand
TATTTTTGTTCAGCGTTATAACGTTCCATGCTGTCCATAATTTCTTTGTGCGCTTCTTCAATACCAAACCAACCCTCGATTTTTACCCATTTTCCTTCCTCTAAGTCTTTGTAATGCTGAAAAAAATGTGCGATTTTGACGAGCGTAATTTCTGGAATGTCGTCGTAATGCAGCACTTTTTTGTAAAACGGTGTGAGTTTATCTACAGGCACGGCTAAAATTTTTGCATCTTCGCCAGATTCATCCGTCATTTTTAATACGCCAATCGGGCGGCATCTCACCACACAACCACTTAATAACGGCGCAGGCGCAATCACCAAAACATCGACGGGATCGCCATCATCCGAAAGGGTTTGCGGCACATAACCGTAATTGGTTGGGTATTGCATCGCAGTTCCCATAAAACGATCAACTGTCAAAATCCCCGTGTCCTTATCAACTTCATATTTAACGGGGTCGCTGTACGCGGGAATTTCGATGATAACGTTAATATCGTGGGGTAAATCTTTGCCCGACGGCACACTTCTTAATGACATAATTTTTCCTTTTTTAGGGTTAAAGTTCATGAATTCGGGCATTATACCAGACTTACTGTGTGCTTTTTAGCGAGGAAATAAATGCAAGGGCGATTGGAAAAAATGACGGTAATTCACGATGAACCAGTCCGTTATCAATTAGTTTTAAATCATCAGCGCGTACCGTTGAATCCGTTAATCGGACAAACTGTAGCGTTACGCCACACGGGAAATATCTATTGTCTGCATTGCAATATGCCGACGGGAAAAAGTTTTAATCAAGGTTATTGTTATCCGTGTTTTTCACGGTTGGCACAATGCGATATGTGCATGATGAAACCTGAAATTTGTCACCATTCCAACGGAACATGTCGAGACAATAAATGGGCGGAATCGTTTTGTTTTCAGCCACACATTGTTTATTTGTCGAATACAAGCGGTTTAAAAGTCGGCATCACACGCGAAACGCAAATTCCCACTCGTTGGATTGACCAAGGTGCGATTCAAGCGTTGCCCATTTTTAAAGTAGCGACACGGCGTTTATCGGGACTAATTGAAACCCTACTTGCTCAATATGTTGGCGACAAAACGCAATGGCAACGAATGCTAAAACATCAAATTGAACCGCTGGATTTAGTTTTTGAACGGGAGAGATTATTCGATTTGTGCGCCAAAGAATTAAACGTGTTAGCGAATGCAAACCAAGGCGCAATTGAAGTGTTAACAGATGCAAAAGTGGTTGATTTAAATTATCCGATTGAAATCGCGCCAGTGAAAGTGACTGCGTTGAATTTTGATAAAACACCGCAGATTTCGGGCGTTTTACAAGGTATTAAAGGGCAGTATTTAATTTTTGATAAAGGTGTTTTGAACGTGCGGAAGTTTGGTGGTTATGACGTTTTTTGTAACGTTTCATTATCCACCCAGCAATTCTCATTATGAACTGATGTTACGCAAAAATTTTGTAGGGGCGTACTACGACGTATGCCCCAACAAAATCGTATCAATGGCACGTCGCGTTTATGCGGGTTCACGCAGTGAACCCCTACGATATATCGATTATTAGGACGACTGCGTAACATCAGGTAATAATAAAGAAAAATTCATAAATTAGGAATCACTGACGAAAAAAAACCCGAATTGCATCGCTGCAATTGGGGCTTTTTCAACCAGAACATTTTAGTAGAAACTATCTAATTTTAGCTTCTTTGTAAATGACGTGCTTACGAACCATAGGATCAAACTTTTTGATTTCCATTTTGCCTGGCATCG
>CAZLGN010000361.1:0-1819 GCA_964558865.1 uncultured Methylomagnum sp. | reverse complement strand
CGATTGATGTATGGGTAGAAGATTTTATGATTAACACTGACGGGCAATCTTATGAGTTTTTAATTCGCAAAGCCAGTTCAGACCGTTTGTGGTTGACTAATATCCTAGCTCTTATTGTGGGCAAATCCTGGAAAATCCCTGCCATTCCCGAATTAGCACCACACATGGGATTGTTTGCAGAATTATTGAAAGCACCTGTTCATGTTAAAGATTCAGAAGCTCAGTTGGTCGTTATTGATGAAGAAATTTAGGAAATCACTATAATGACAATTACATTTGGTGACGATTGGACTATGAAGATTGCCGAGATAGTCCCTGCAAACCAATGCAGGTGATATTTTTCAATGGGTTGGCGGTATTGGAACCACAAATAAAAACCGCCATGCCAAAGTTTGTTTCGTCAAACCCAGAGCCATTCCAGGTGTTCGATGAATCCATTTTCGTTTGAATCGTTTCTTTTCCGTCGATTCTTCAACAGCAATTCTTAGTCCTTTGTGAACCCTGCGATAATTGTAATCAAATAGGTTAATCCAAAGTATCGTTTCAAAGTTTGACTGCTTTTTGCAAAAGCCCAATGTCTTACGGCACAAGTACGATACGCGCTGTCTCAAGGTCAAATTGAAGCGTTCAATAAAAGACGTGTTTTGTGTTTTCCCTGTGAAATCTTTCGCTGAACCTTTTACAAAACATTTCTTAACGGTCACCAATTTCTTATTTTTTCTACGTTTCACGACTTGCATATAAACGTAAGTAATATCAGTCAAAATAGATTCAATGGCATTTTTATAAGCGGCTAACTTGTCAGTGGTAATTTTCAATGCCGTGTCTACGGGATTATTTTTGAGCCATTTTTTGATTCCCGTTACTAATTTGTCGGCATTGTGGTTAGTTCGACTGCCAAGTTGGAAGTTTATCCAGAAACGTGAATCGACATCAAAGCCAATAAACACCCACAACTGGCGTTGTTTTTTACCTAAGAATGACCACAATTCGTCCATTTGAATGAAGCATAAACTCATCGTCAAATACAGGCACATCGTGTCATGAAATAAGTTCGCTTTTTTGCTGATGCACTGTAACCAAGTCCCGACTGTTCGCGTATCGACTTGCAATACATCTGCAATGGCATCAACACCCAGTCCGTAACTGCTCATTTTTGCAGCTTGTTCATATTCTTTAAAACTGCCTTGTTTGCCAAATAATCCGCTGTAATTCGTTTCTGAAAATCGATGTTCACCGCGACAACATTTAAACATTTGCCTGGGTTGCAAATCCTTTTTCGTTACATAAACACCGTCTTTAATGATTTTGTTTTCGAAGTCATGCCAGTACGGACAATCTTTTCTTGGACAAAATAATTTTAGGTCTGCACTTAATTCTTGGCTCATGGTCAAAATCTCCCGTTTTTTTACGAGAAATTTTGCCTCAAAACCACCCTAAATTTCTACCTGCATTGGTTTGTAGGGACTATCAGATTTTCTAATTCTCTAGCACGGGCAAGATGATCCCTTCTGATGCGCCTTAGTGTCTGATAGAATTCATGTTCCCTATTACCTTGCAGGTTTAATGGCAACGATAAATTTTTATGACAAATTAACCAACTTTCTAATTGATGCGCTTCAGCGTTGTCAGCACATACACAAAATAAAACACGAGCATTTTCCTGCATCCATTGTGATAATATCTCCTCTCCTTCAACAGTATCTTGATAAGAAAACCTCTTGCTTCGCCTATAATACCGAAGCTCAATGTTTAATTCTTCAGACAAAAGACACCCTAAACTCTGCCTAAGAGTAGAGTTTTCAGCATTTCCACTATA
>CAZLGN010000360.1:0-1830 GCA_964558865.1 uncultured Methylomagnum sp. | reverse complement strand
CGCTTCGGCGTAACCGTACAACGTACCGCGCCGTAGACGTGAACACAAACTGCATGTCGTTTGCCCTTCGGGAATCACCCGTTTCACGACGCTGTAAGTGTCTTTTTCAATAATGTGATACGGCACGCCAATCGTTTCAAGGTATTCGGGCAAAACGTGTTCGGGAAAACCAGGTTGTTTTTGGTCTAAATTCACCGCCAACAATTCAAAATCGACGGGCGCGGTTTTCTGCAAATTCAGCAACACATCGAGCAGTGTGTAAGAATCTTTGCCGCCCGACAAACACACCATAATTTTGTCGCCATTTTCAATCATGTTGAAATCAGCAATCGCGTCGCCAACCGTGTGGCGCAAACGCTTTTGAACTTTGTTAAATTCGTAACGTTCTTTTTGAGTTAAATCGGAATGTTCGGTCATTTGAGGAGAATCTGTAGGGGGCGAACTGCGTGCGCCCGATAATACGATAATTTTAAATATGTGAGATTCAGGGCGCACGCAGTGCGCCCCTACGAAAAACAGAAATCTAAAACGTCTTTGGCATCGGTAAATTTTGCAACGGCTTTGCGCTCATCAAAAATTTTGTGAACTTTGCCAACCAAACGTAAATACGGAAATGGCGATAAATAATGATTAAAAACGGTGTGATTTTTGACAATCGCAAACACTTTTTCATAATTCCCCGCGATTGCCAGTGGCACGTTTGAAAATTCAGATTTTTGTGCAATCAATGTGAGATTGCCGCCGTCTTCAGAAAGCAACGATTGAACCACCGAATAGCCTGTTTTTTCAGCCAATAACGCCAATGTTTCAGGATTGAAATTGAACAAATGCGCGGTGTGAAACGTGCTTTTAGGCGATTGACAAACCGCTTCCACATTTGGAACTTCTAACGCCAAAAAGCCATTCGGTTTTAACCACGTTCGCAATTTTTCAAGCATCGTGGTGGGATTATCAACGTGTTCCAAAACGTGCGACATCGTAATGAAGTCAAACGTTTCAGCGGCGAATTCGAGATTTTGAGCAAAGCCAATTTGAACATTTAAGCCGTATTGTTCTTTGGAATAATTGCCGTAGCCTTCATTCGGTTCAATCGCCGAAACGTCAAAGCCTTTTTTCGTCAGTAAATATGAAAATTCACCGCCACCCGAGCCAATTTCAAGCAGCTTTTTTTTGCCTGCAAAATGCGCGTCGAGACGTTTATAACGTTCGATGGCAACATTCGCGGCGCGGTAAATGTGTTTGATTTTCGGGTTGTAAGTGCCTTTGTAAAGAATGCGGTAATTTTTTTGATAATACTCAGCGGTATCAATCGGAAACGGATCGCTCCAAACCAAACCGCAATTTTTGCAAATCACGGTTCGTAACACGCCATCGCGTCCTACATTTGAAAGTTCATCGAAGTCTGTCGAATGGCACAAATTACAAGAATTTGTCATTGATTAACCATTGTAACGTTGGAAAATCAGCGTCGCATTCGTGCCACCGAAACCAAAACTATTCGACATAATTGTGTTTAACGTGACGTTATCTTGGCATTCACGAACGATGGGAATGCCAGCAGCACCTGCGTCTAAGTTGGTGATATTTGCCGATGCACTCAAGAAATTATTCTGCATCATGAGCAACGAATAAATCGCTTCATTAACACCCGCCGCGCCTAGAGCGTGACCTGTTAAAGATTTTGTCGAACTTACCCAAGGCACATTTTCGCCAGAAAATACTTCGCGTAACGCACCTAATTCTTTCGTATCACCGACAGGCGTACTCGTGCCGTGTGCGTTGATGTAATCAATTTTGCCATTAACGGTTGCCATCGCTTGCTGCATACAA
>CAZLGN010000359.1:0-1856 GCA_964558865.1 uncultured Methylomagnum sp. | reverse complement strand
CTTCAGGATTGATAAAATTATCCAGCTCGCGTTTGCCTTCAATGTCATCGCCTGTAATTTTCATGACGTACTTGTAATTTTCCAGCACCAAATCTTGCGCTTCATTGACAATCGCTTGGCGCATTCGCGTTGCGTGTTCGATGTCGATACAGAAAATAATGGTTTTGTCATACACATTCGTTTTACGCAAAAATGCCATCACCTGTTTAGCGACTAATTTTGTGCGCTCATCAATCACCAACAAGCGGTCATAATCTTTGCTGTTGTAAATGCGGTCATCGACTAACGCGCCATCTTTATCGGTTTTACCGCTTTCAGGTCGCCAGCCTTCTACATCAATGTTTAAACCTAAACGAATCACTTTATAAGGCGCAAGAAAACCATCCTCAATGCCTTGTTTGAGCGAATAGGTGTAAATCGGTTTGCCAAAATAATCGATGTTTGAAACATCATTGGTTTCTTTGGGTGTTGCCGTTAAACCAATTTGCGTAGCGGATTTGAAATAACCTAAGATTTCACGCCACGCGCTATCTTCAGCCGCGCTAACGCGATGGCATTCATCAATCACAATCAAATCAAAAAACGTGGGGCTGAATTCACGGTAAGCGTCAGTGTCTTCGTCGTAATTGGTTAAACCTTGATACAACGCCAGATAAATCTCAAACGCTTTGTCGATTTCTTTATGGCGAATAATCGTCATTTTTTCTTTGAAGTGTTTGAAGTCACCCTTCTTGGCTTGGGTTAATAACGCATTTCTATCAGCTAAAAATAGGATTCGTTTTTTCGTGCCGCTTTTCCATAAGCGATACATGATTTGAAATGCGGTGTAGGTTTTGCCCGTACCTGTTGCCATGACAAGCAACAAACGGTTCTGACCATTGGCAATCGATTCAACACTACGATTGATAGCAATTTGTTGATAGTAACGCGCAGTGCGTCCTGAAACGTCGTAGAAGTAATTGAACTCGGCGATTTTAGCGGCTTCAGGTGTTTTGATGTTTTTGTAATGTTGGTATTTAAGCCAGATTTCTTGCGGTGATGGGAAGTTATCAAGGCTCAATTCGCGTTCAATTTGTTTGGAATACCCTGAACGGTCATGTTCAATAAAGCCATCGCCGTTAGTGCTAAAGACAATGGGAATATCTAAAATTTCGCCATAATTCAAAACCTGCTGCATTCCTGAACCTAGCGTTAAGGTGTTCTTTTTGACCTCGATAATGGCAACAGGGATGTTTGGCTTGTAATACAAAATCACATCGGCAAACTTTCTTATGCCGCGCTTTGTTTTATCGCCATTAACGTAAATTC
This sequence comes from uncultured Methylomagnum sp., assembly GCA_964558865.1. Lineage (GTDB taxonomy): Bacteria > Pseudomonadota > Gammaproteobacteria > Methylococcales > Methylomonadaceae > UBA10906. The sequence continues at coordinate 548 of CAZLGN010000359.1, read as the reverse complement.
GACCATCGGTAAAATAGACTTCTTCGCGGATTTGCTTTTGCAAATCCCAACCTGCCTTAATGAGCGCAGGCAAAATGTAGTGCGTGTAAATGCTGTTTTCGGAGAGGGCTGTTTTGTTTGCCATTAGTCGTATCGTCTAAAGAAGTCTGAGCAATGGCGAAATTATAGCGGTTAGGTAGCAGTGAAGGCTGTTTTTTCTTTGATTTAGACCTCATTCAATTCGGCAAAAATTGGCTCATCTGGGAGTAAAACCGTGCGTTATCGTTCAATTCTAGCAAATACGTCAACTCATGCACAACAACATATTCCAGGCATTCGGGTGGGGTTTTTAGTGAGTTCGACACTGGGATTTTCAATCCCTCGCTCTCATGCTTGGTTGTGAACAACTTCGGCAAAGCTAGAAAGTATACAGCTTTGAGTGGTGTCGACATCAGGGATGGAGAATCACTTGGTCGCCTTATTGCAACTGGATTTAGTGGCGTTGGCAGTTGGTCACCCACATTGAGCGGGTATTGAATCCATACTTTCTAATTTATTTTCATTAAATA
>CAZLGN010000358.1:0-1868 GCA_964558865.1 uncultured Methylomagnum sp. | reverse complement strand
TTTGAAATGCTACATTTTACAGTCAAGCTAATTTTTTATGAGAAAGCCGTGCATTCAATCCAACCCCAACAAGCTCGCTGATATTTTACGAAACTGCTGAGTTACTCCTTTATATATGTACCGTGAGGTTAATCATTTAACGTGTGTTTCCGTTTCCCAACATTTTCACCCGATTCAACCACCTTAATCGTGACACCAATTTTATTAACACCAGTAATTTCACGAATCGCCTGTTGTAATTCTTCCACTGAATTATTCGCGTTTGCATTCGCATTCTCAACACTAATCCGTAATGTAAGCTGTTTAGAGGTTTTATTATAAGATTTGACGCTGCAACAAGACGCTAACGTTTTTGATGAACCAACAGGAAGTTGATGCACAATGTCACGCCAATCTAAGGTTTCAGTAATAAGCATAGGTATCTTTGGTCATTGAATTTTAGGTACATTATACTTGCAGTTAATTTAAACATTCATTTAGAATCAATTATCTTAAACTTAATCATTTCGCACTATGACAAAAAAACACAATAAATTTAGAAAAATGTGCAATCACACAATGGATGTTTGGTTGACTAGAAAATACCCCTCAGTATTTAGCCACGAAAATCCGATTCCATTAGCCATTGATGTGAGCGAAGAATTACTTGCTCAACTGCCCGATGATATATCAGTTATAGATTTTCAAGATACCATGCGGTGGTACTGCTGTAGAAGCACTTACCTTGAAGCAATCTTGAAACATGACCAGCGCATCAATTTACAAGGTGAATTCGTTAGTGCAGTGGAGGAGGCAGATAAAGTAGCGGCTAGAAAACGACTTGATGAAAAAAATATTCAAAAAATGATGTATCAAACTAAATCCTCAAAACCCAAACCCGTTGAAATAATAGAACCTATGCAACCTACCGAAGAAGTTAAAGAAGAAAAATCTACTAAGCTGGTACTTAAACAACGTAAAACCGTTGAACCTACAGCCGATGCAATCATTGAATCTGTTGCTGAAGTAACACCTGTTAAAGCTGAAACTATTGCACCCGTCAAAGTAACTGATAGCAATATCGCCACCGCGAAAGGTTTAAAAGTGACGATGGTGATTGACCCTGCCAGTATTCCGAATATCGATAGTACAGGCATGAAAAAAGTTACCTTAGCAATCCAAGTAGCCAATACCGATATTCAAGTCACAACTGACATCAATGCGAAATCCTATCGTAAAACCTTGAGCAGCATTGAAGAATACGGAGTTGATGGATGTAATGTGATTATTCAAGGTTCGATGAAACAGTACGGTGTAATTGATGATGCTGGATTAGTCGTTCAACCTAAGAAACAAGCTAATGCCGAATGATTTTCTGTTGGTGCTGTGTAGTTTTTCAGACATCGCCGAGGCTAAATCCTGTGCTAAAGAATTGGTTAAACAGAATCTGGCTGGATGTGTGAATTTGATAACGGGTGTGACTTCGTTCTATCAATGGGAAGGTGAACTCAAAGAAGATGCTGAATGTTTGCTGGTGATTAAAACCACTCACGTCAATTATGAAAACGTTGAATCTTTTTTGAAAGCCAATCACAGTTACGACACACCAGAAATCATTGCTGTGCCGATTACTTAAGGTTCAGAAGAGTATTTGAACTGGCTCAATAGTGCCATTATTTGAACGAGATATTTATATTTGAACAATTAAAAAATCATCCAGCAATTGCACAATTCAAACAAGAAAGTCTCACTGCAAATGTGATAATTATTGGATGTTCTGTTATTTCCCAGTTCACAGATGCTCAGTTATTTGAGCAGTATTACGACATTAGTGTTTTATTTCCATATTCAGGGTTAAAACCTTCGCCTTTAGGCGAACAGATTTATCT
>CAZLGN010000357.1:0-1878 GCA_964558865.1 uncultured Methylomagnum sp. | reverse complement strand
CTTTTTACCCGTATTTTTAACACTTCAAGCCACATTAAATGGAATCAGCACCCGCTGGTGTTGTCACTAAGTTCTTGATAAACCTTATTACTATTAAGGCGACCATTGTCAGAATAATGAAAAATATGAGGCTCAAAGCCTGCAATTAAAGCAGCTGCTTGTTGCACGGTATATGATTGTGCTAGTTTCCAAAGTGCGTTTATTTGATAAGAATCGTTCATAAGTACACCTCCACTAAAAGTGCCAAAAATCACCACCCAAAAAAGAAATCAACTGGAAACAAGGTAGTGAATTTTGCTTATCGCCCCGTCGGGCTATCCAGTTGAGTTTGAATTATAACAAATAACTAATTTCAATCAGCATCACCCCACAGCCTCCAAAACCAACGTCTCAGCCAACTGTATTTGCAAGGTTTGCGCGGTATTGAGTTTGGTTTTTAACTCCTCGCACAAAGCCATCAATTCATCCACTTTGGCAACGATGCGTTGTTGTTCGGCGAGTGGGGGAATGGGCATTAGAAATTTAGATATATTTCCCATGCTTAAATTTGCTCTGGCATTATCCACTTGCTTGTCAAACATATAGGAAACGCAGGTTTGACTATTGAAAAAATTTAGTAAAAATCGACTGTTTAGATATTGCGGAAAACTTCTGATTAAGCAAACGGCTTGGTTTATGTTTGCTAACGTTTCGATGTTATAAATTGCAGTTCTTCCAATTGAGCCGCCAACGATGTTCATTAGAAAATCGCCATTTTGTAAAACCGACCTAGGCTCTATTTCATTAAATTTTAGTTCAACATATTTTTTTGAATCGAGCTTTAATGAAAAACTACCAACATTTTCACTTGTTATGAATAACACATCGTTTTCGTTGTCTGTATAAGAAACACCTTGCCATTTTGGAGAAGAGCCTTTTGTTATGACTTGACTTAGATTATCTAACTGCACCCACTCCCAACCATCAGGCAAATCAAACGGCTTTTCATCATCGCTAATTTTAGGCAACGGCGCAGACTTCTTAATCTTCCCTTCCGAAATCAAACGCGCTTTTTCCTGTGCAATTTTCTCCAGCAACACGCTCGCGGGTTCGTCGCCTGCCTCTTGCTCGACTAATTTACCCATGACCGCCAATTGCAAAATCGTCTGTTTTAACTGCTCAATACTGCTTTCGGTCGTGAATAAGCTGTCAAAATTCGCCGCAATGCGCGTCCATGCCGCTTGAAAGGCTTGCGGGTCGGTGGCTTGGGTGAGTGTCGTTAATAACGTGCTGACAAGTTGCGCGTGGATTTCTTGGTTACTGGTTTGCTTTTGTTCTAATTGGTCGCAAAGCTGCATTAACTCATCCACTTTGGCAACGATGCGGTGTTGTTCTGCGAGTGGGGGAATAGAAACGAAAGTATTTTTTAAATTATTTTGCGTAATTTGATTGATTGTTGTTGTGCTGACACCTTCCAATAATCTTCTGAAAATTGGCGAATTTATAAAAATCTCAAGATAGGCGTTATATCTGCTTCTGTAAATCGCCATAAATGCACCGAAGGTCATTTTTTCATTTAGATTTTTAATCATGGTTGTTTTGCCAACTAATGATTTACTTCCGTTTCTTGCACAAATTAAAAGGTCGCCTTCTTCAACAAATAGATTTTCTTTAATTTCTTTTTCTACGCGAACTAAATCATTCAAATCTATTTTTCCATTTTGGATATTTGATGAACGTAAAACAATAATTCCTTGATTTGAAACATCATTCGGTGAGTAAGTTAAACCGATATTTGTGCTTCCAATATCACCTAATTTAACCCACGCCCAACTTTTAGGCAGAGCATTCACTACCGTACACTTTTTTGAAAGATGGTTGAAAAATCGTAACCAATTG
>CAZLGN010000356.1:0-1879 GCA_964558865.1 uncultured Methylomagnum sp. | reverse complement strand
AAAAATGACTGAAATGACACCTAAAGAAATTGTCAGCGAATTAGACAAACACATTATTGGACAAGCCAGCGCAAAACGTTCTGTAGCGATTGCTTTGAGAAATCGTTGGCGCAGACAACAAATTACTGGCACGTTGCACGATGAAATCACGCCCAAAAACATTTTAATGATTGGACCTACAGGCGTAGGTAAAACCGAAATCGCGCGGCGTTTAGCAAAACTTGCTAACGCGCCATTTATCAAAATCGAAGCCACTAAATTTACCGAAGTCGGTTACGTTGGGCGTGACGTTGAATCAATTATTCGTGATTTAGCCGATACTGCCGTCAAAATGACCCGCATCGCTGAAATGGAAAAAATGCGTGTTAAAGCCATCGAAAATGCAGAAGAACGAGTGTTAGATATTTTGATTCCACGCGCGGAAGGTTGGTCGCCTGATGATTCACCAAATGGCGACGCAACACGCGAAAAAATGCGTTTGAAATTGCGTAATGGCGATTTGAACGACAAAGAAATCGAAGTTGAAGTGTCTGTTGGCGCGATTGGCGTTGAAATAATGGCTCCGCCTGGTATGGAAGAAATGACAAATCAATTGCAAGGAATGTTTCAAAGCATGGGACGTGAAAAAACCAAGCCCCGCAAAATGAAAATTTCTAAAGCGTTGGAAGTGTTGCAAGAAGATGAAGCCGAAAAGTTAATCAACGAAGACGAAATCCGTTTGCGTGCGGTTGAAAATGTTGAACAAAACGGCATCGTTTTTTTGGACGAAATCGACAAAATTTGCAAACGTTCTGAATCAGGTGGCGGCGGTGGTGAAGTGTCACGCGAAGGCGTACAACGTGATTTATTGCCGTTAGTCGAAGGTAGCACCGTCAGCACAAAATACGGCATGATTAAAACTGACCACATTTTGTTTATTGCCTCAGGCGCGTTTCATGTTGCAAAACCGTCTGATTTAATTCCTGAATTACAAGGACGTTTTCCGATTCGCGTCGAGTTGAGTGCATTATCAGCCGATGATTTTGTTCGAATTTTAACTGAGCCGAATGCGTCTTTAACTGAACAATATAGCGCGTTGCTTGCAACCGAAGGCGTTGAACTGACTTTTGCAGAAGATGGCATTAAACGGATTGCAGAAATGGGTTGGCAAGTGAATGAAACCACTGAAAATATCGGCGCACGTCGTTTGCACACCATGCTTGAAAAATTACTCGAAGAAATCTCGTTTGAAGCGTCTGATTTAACGGATAAAAAAGTCGTGGTTGATGCCGCGTATGTGAACAAATATCTCGGTGAACTTGTCGCTGACGAAGATTTGAGTAGGTATATTTTGTAATGACTTCTCCGCTGATTCTTGTCGATGGTTCATCGTTTTTATATCGCGCATTTCACGCTGTCCCGCCATTGACAAATTCTAAAGGCGAACCAACTAATGCTATTTTAGGCGTGTCGAATATGTTGAGAAAATTACTCAATGAATACGACCCCAAATTTATGGCAATAGTTTTTGACAGCTCGAGCAAAACGTTTCGACATGAATTATCGGCAGATTACAAAGCGAATCGAACGCAAATGCCAGACGATTTACGACTTCAAATTAAACCGTTGCACGCGCTAATTCGTGCAATGGGCATTCCGTTAATTTCAGCCGCCGCTGTTGAAGCTGATGATGTTTTGGGTGTTTTAGCGTGTTACGGTGAACGAGAAGGTTTCGACGTAATTATTGCCACAGGCGATAAAGACATGGCGCAACTGGTCAACGACAAAATCACGCTTGAAGATACGATGAGTAAAACAAAACTCAATCCGCAAGGTGTGTTTGAAAAATTCGGTGTGCGTCCTGACCAAATTGCCGATTATTTAGCGTTAGTTGGCGACA
>CAZLGN010000355.1:0-1879 GCA_964558865.1 uncultured Methylomagnum sp. | reverse complement strand
CAAAATTTCATAAATCCGCCCGCCCCTATTTGGGTCAAAATCTCGGTGAATATGAAAATCAAACAAACTGAATTCCAATTGTCGAACCATTACCATACCCGCTTGAAAGTTTTTCGCTGTGAGCATTTTTTCAAATAATGAATCAGGCAACGCTTCGCCAGTTTGATAATGCGACGAAATGAGCGCGAGTGCGTCTTTTTCCCAGCACCAGTTTTCCATAAATTGACTTGGCAATTCGACCGCATCCCAGGCTACACCACTAATTCCCGAAACCCCTAAATAATCCACTTGCGTCAAAACATGATGCAAACCGTGTCCAAATTCGTGAAATAACGTCGTTACATCATCGTGTGTCAACAGCGACGGCGTGTCAGTGGTTGGCGGAGTAAAATTACACACCAAATATGCAACGGGCAATTGAACAGTTTCACAATCCAATTTGCGCCGCCCGATACAATCATCCATCCACGCGCCACCGCGTTTTTTAGTTCTAGTAAATAAATCCAAATAAAAACGCCCGCGTTTCTGCCCTGCCCTATCGCGAACTTCAAATAATTGAACACTTTCATGCCAGCGGTCAAATTCTGAAATTTCTGAAATTTGCAAACCGTACAACCGTTCCAAAATTAAAAATAATCCGTCCAACACTTTCGCAACGGGAAAATAACTTTTTACTTCTTCTTGCGACAATTGGTAATGTTGTTGGCGCATTTTTTCTGATAAATAACTTACGTCCCACGCTTGTAATTGTTCGATACCGTAATTTTCAAGCGCGAATTTTTTCAAATCTTCTAAATCTTGACGTGCTTGTGGCAAGGATTTTTGTGCTAAATCTTCGAGAAATGAAATCACTTCATCTGTCGAACTCGCCATTTTGGTTGAAAGCGATAAATCGGCATAATTTGCAAAATCGAGCAATTTTGCTTCTTCATGACGCAATGCCAAAATTTGCTCCATGATTTCAGTGTTGTCAAAATCGCCTTCAGAAGCACGAGTCGAAAATGCAGTGTAATGTTCGCAGCGTAATTCTCGATTATCGGCATACGTCATCACTGCAATATAAGACGGAAATTGCAATGTGATTAACCAACCATTTCCTTCATGTTTCACGTGAAACTTGGCATCGTCATTTTCAGAATGTTTCACATGAAACATCTCGGCACTTTGCTTCGCTTGCGCTAAAGCTGTTTCAGGCAAGCCCGCTAATTCGTTCACATTGGTAATTAACTTTGTCCACGCATTGGTTGCGTCTAACACATTTTCTTCATAACGACTGGCTAGTGAACTTAACTCAAGCGACACTTCCTTGTAACGTTGTTTTTGTTCCACCGATAACGCTACGCCAGATAATTTGAAATCTCGCAACGCATTCGTCAGAACTTTTTGCTGTGCTTTCGCTAACGTCGTAAAAGTTTCACGTGAAACAATCGATTCGTAGGCGTAGAACAGTTCTTCGTTTTGTCCCATTTCGGTGGCGTAATGACTTAGTTTTGGCAAGCAGGCATTGTACGCATCGCGCAATGCGTCATTATTCATTACCGCATTTAAATGACTCACAGGCGACCATGTTTTATTTAATCGATCTTCGGCGGTTTCAATCGGATCGATTAAATTTTCCCATGTATAAATTGTGTTTGAATTTAAACAATCGGCAACGACATTTCGCGCATTTGCTAATAATTCATCAATTGCAGGTTCAATGTGTTCGGGTTTGATTTGGCTAAAATGCGGCAAATCGGTTTGGTTTAATAATGGATTCATTTTGAAAAAAACTTAATAAAAGTAATGGAAAAATAAAAAAAGGTAGTGCATCGTAAAATGATAGCACTACTACATCAAACTTCAAAATAGAGGGATAATAGGAATAAAAATCACCCAA
>CAZLGN010000354.1:0-1912 GCA_964558865.1 uncultured Methylomagnum sp. | reverse complement strand
AGCCAAATCAAATCAACGCAAAGTCTTTTCAATCAACAATTCAATAATGCAGGTAAATACCGTGTTACATTGACTGTAAATGATAAAGGCAATCAATGTACTGATGATGTTTTGGTATCGGTTATTCCGCCTAAAGGCACGAATTCAAACGGCAAAGTAAAAGAACAAACTGCACCAAAAGTTGCCGAGGCGATGCCAAAAGTTGATAAATCAGGCAAAGTCATAGGCAACGATGAAGATGCTTATGTTGTTTTGCCATTTGAAGATATGGGAATGCAAGGCGGTAGCCAAATTCAAATCCCTATCAATACGTTGGTACCTTATAACGCTTTAAACGCACAAGTTTTACAGAAAAAAGCGCACAAACCGCCTCTTGTTGAAGATGTTAGTGTGACGTATACAGCGGCATCAAATCCAAAAGATCCAGCGGGCAAAGATTCTATTAACTCAACAAGCCAAAACTTGTTTGAAAAAAATCAAGTCGGCGCAAACTTTGATCCAAAAGCCACAGAAGCATTAGCGGCGACAACGAAAGAAACTAAATATGTTGATGAACGCTCGTATAGCAAAGCGTTGATTGCAAAAACAGAATTTTGGGACAAAGTTCACCAGCCGAATGCCTCTAAAATTTTAGGTAAAGATGGCAAACCATTAGTGGAACAAGGGCTTTCTAAAGCTGACACCGAAAATACATTTGTCGGACAACCTTTGATGTTGCCAGATCAAGGTCTACGCGGACAAGTTGATAATGGTGCTGGCGTTCGTGCAATGCCTGGTATTTCAAATCCTTATGTGGACAATAAGCCACAAAATTTTGATTACAATGCAGACCAACAAGCCTTCGTTGCTCAAAACATTCCCGCCACGTCAACAGACGATCAAGGGCGCGTAAATCCTTATCCGTTAATGCGTGTTGAAGTGAAAAAAGGCGATAAAGTTATCGCTAGAACCGATGCGGTTTATACCACTGCCTCTGAAACAGTTTGCCGCACTTGCCACATTCGTGGCGAAAAAGGTTCGGATCACAACGTTTGGCGTACTCCCGTCACGATTAACGAATTGGTCAATCCAGACGGTTCAAAAGGCGCGGCAACAGGTCAAGGGCAATTTCCATTCCCTGCCAATTATCCAAAAGAAATTAAGTTGACTGGCGATGCGATTGCCGATTTCAAAACTTATGGATATGGTCCTGCGGTGCATAATCGTTTCGACGGCAAATTCCCACTTGATCCTACATTGAAGTGGATTGCCCCAGAAATTAAGTTGGAATATGACGCAAATGGTATTCGTAAAGATCGTGTTGAGGAATCGCGTTGGTTAAAACCTGATGGCACAACCAGTCCAACCAATCCAACTAATGATGCAACATGGAAATTGCAAATTCGCCTTAAATTCAAAGATGGTAAAAATTACGGCGAAGATACTTGGCAAAATCAAGAAAAAGCCGCGCGTTGGAATCTTATGCTAATGCACGATTACATGACTCCCATTAACTACAACAATGCGCGAGATGATGTCTTTGCTGAATATGTTGATGACATTGACGCTGCTAGACGCAATACCGTTACCATGTGCGCGTCACATCACACCAGTACATTGAAAGCGGATACAGGCGCGGGGGCATACAGTCAAGTTAAAACACTTTCTGATTACACCCGAACTGCACACGCTTTCCACGGCAAAATGCAGGTTTATAAAACCGATGTTTCAGCCAGTGAATCACCTGATAAACAAGCTCATAAAAAAGGTGATTTGATTCGTGATAATCGTGGACACCCTATTATGTTGGGCGGACGTGGTTGGGATACGATTCATAACGATGAAAACGGTATTCCATACAGCAAAGACCCTGTTACAGGTGAATTTACGGTAAAAGCGGCAATTGGTACGTTTGTCGAACGCAATAACTGGG
>CAZLGN010000353.1:0-1923 GCA_964558865.1 uncultured Methylomagnum sp. | reverse complement strand
GCAATTTCAGGCAATTTTGCTTTGTCTTTGTCACGAATACTGATTAACACTTTGCCCGTGTGGCTTAAATCCACGCCTGCGGCACGTTGTGATTTAGCAAACGCTTCACCAAACGTTTTACCTACGCCCATCACTTCGCCTGTTGATTTCATTTCAGGGCCGAGTAATGGGTCAACACCTGGGAATTTCACAAACGGGAAAACGGCTTCTTTGACGGAGAAATAATCAGGAATGCGTTCTTCGGTAATGCCTTGTTGTTCAAGCGTTTGTCCAACCATGACGCGAGCGGCAATTTTTGCTAACGGATAACCTGTTGCTTTTGAAACAAATGGCGCAGTCCGTGACGCTCTTGGATTCACTTCTAAAACGTAAATATCTTCGCCTTGAATTGCAAATTGGGTATTCATCAAACCGCGCACACCTAAGGCTTCCGCCATTTTGGCGACTTGTTCACGCAATTTATCTTGCAACGCAGGAGCTAAATCATACGGTGGCAACGAACACGCAGAATCACCCGAATGCACGCCAGCTTGTTCAATATGTTCCATCAAACCGCCAATCAAAACGCGCTCGCCGTCATAAATTGCATCAACATCCATTTCCACCGCGTCATCTAAAAAGCGGTCTAACAACACAGGCGAATCGTGAGAAACACTCACCGCTTCTTTCATGTAGCGTTGCAAACCTTCTTCATTAAACACGATTTCCATTGCCCGCCCGCCCAAAACATAAGATGGACGCACGACGAGCGGATAACCCAATTCTTTCGCTGCGTTAATCGCTTGTTCAGTCGAACGCGCGGTGGCATTTGGTGGCTGTTTCAAACCAATTCGTTCCAACAATTTTTGAAAACGTTCACGGTCTTCCGCCAAATCAATCGAATCAGGCGACGTGCCAATAATCGGAACACCTGCCGCTTCCAATGCCCGCGCTAATTTCAACGGTGTTTGTCCGCCATATTGAACGATTACGCCTTTTGGTTTTTCAATATGAACGATTTCCAACACATCTTCGAGCGTCAATGATTCAAAATATAAACGGTCGGACGTATCAAAATCGGTCGAAACAGTTTCAGGATTACAATTCACCATAATGGTTTCGTAACCATCTTCGCGCAACGCTAATGCCGCGTGAACACAGCAATAATCGAATTCAATACCTTGTCCAATTCGATTTGGACCACCGCCTAAAATGATGATTTTTTCTTTGTCAGAAACTCGCGCTTCGCATTCTTCCTCGTAAGTTGAATACAAATAAGCGGTATCTGAGGCAAATTCTGCCGCGCAAGAATCAATGCGTTTATAAACGGGACGAATGTTTTGTTTATGGCGAATGTTGCGAACTTCAGTTTCGGACGCATCGAGCAATTTTGCCAAACGTAAATCGGAAAAACCTTTGCGTTTCAGTTTGTATAATTCGCCTGCTTTTAAAGTCGAAAGCGTTTTGGTTGAAAGCGATTTTTCGGTTAAAACCAAATCTTCTATTTGTGCCAAAAACCACGGATCGATTTTACTAGAATCATGCACCTCGTCAATCGTCATGCCGCTACGGAACGCATCGGCAACGTACAACAGTCTATCAGGACCTGGGTGACGCATTTCACGGCGCATTTTGTCGCCAGCGTCATCTGCGGTTAAATCGGTAATTTCGTCTAATCCACTTATGCCAATTTCTAAACCGCGCAACGCTTTTTGCAACGATTCTTGGAATGTGCGACCGATTGCCATGACTTCGCCGACCGATTTCATTTGTGTCGTTAAACGGTCATCGGCTTGTGGGAATTTTTCAAACGTAAAACGCGGTACTTTAACGACAACGTAATCAATTGATGGTTCAAACGATGCAGGCGTTTTGCCGCCTGTAATTTCGTTTTGTAATTCGTCGAGCGTAAAACCAACGGCTAATTTTGCCGCCACTTTCGCA
>CAZLGN010000352.1:0-1938 GCA_964558865.1 uncultured Methylomagnum sp. | reverse complement strand
CAATTGATGTCGCTAAATTGCAAAATTTGAAAAATGGCGACACGGTTTTTAAAGAAAGTCGCTCTTTGATTTTCAAAAAACTGCAAGTGGTTCGTTTTTATGACAAAAAGCGCAACGTTTTAGTTTATTTAGCTTACAGCGATAAATTGATTGATGGTTCGCCGAAAAACTCAATTTCATCTGTGCCAGTCATGCGCTGGAATTAAATTTTTTAAAGGGCGCACACGCGCCCTTTTTTCAAGGAACTTTTAATGTCTTCTGAGCAACTAACTCCCCAACATCGTAAAAATAGACAACTGATTGTTGGTATTTTTGCAATGTCGATAATTCCTTTTAGTATCGCGTGGTATTTAGCGAAAAATCCGCAGTTACTCAATTCAGCCGCAACAAATAAAGGGCAGTTAATAACACCCGCTATGCCAACCGAGCGCACAGATTTTCAAGGTTTTGACAGTTTTTCGCAGGAAAATTTAAAAGAACTCGAAGCGCATTGGCTGATTGTGAATGTGATTCCGAAATCAGATTGTGGCGAAATATGTTTAGATGCCCTTCACAAAAGTCGGCAGTTACGTTTGATGTTGAACAAAGAATTGGTGCGAACGCGCCGCGCGGTTTTGGTTTTAGATTCAAGCGTTTCGCCAGAAACAACGGCGAATTGGTGGAAAGACGATAACGATTTACTGCATTTAAAACCCAATGCGGCAGTTATTGAAAAACTTAACCTGCTTTATAATGGGCAAATTCCCGAAGGTGTCTTGTTACTCGTCGATCCACTTGGCAATTTTATGATGCAATATGCACCGCAATTTAACCCATACGATGTAAAAAGCGATTTGATGCACCTTTTAAAAATTTCACAAATTGGTTAGTAGAAAATGTTTAGAAAAATAACAGGATTGAGCATCTTTTTAGCATTGCTGATGCTTATTGGCGGCGAATGGATACGTTTATCACCGATTGATTTTGGTGAATTTACCGCACTATACAAATCGCTTCCACAAACAATGCCAATTGTGGTCACGGGCGAATTGGTGCTAATCAATAGCTTTTTCTGGTTATTATTCGCGCTGTATTTGCGTTTAAATCCGAAAGTCATTTTATCGCCGCAACCGCAAAGCCGTTTGTTTGTGCAAGTGGCGTTAATCGTTTTGTTTATTCAAGTGCTTTTAGGCGATTGGACAACCGCGAATCATGCGGCGTTAGCGTGTCGCGGTTTCCCGCAATGTAATGGAACGTGGTTGCCCGCGTTAAATTATGAAAACGCGCTAAATTTATTTTACGGTTTGCAAAATAATTACAGCGGAGCCGTGGCTTACGATGCTCAAATTACGCTAGCTTGGTTACATCGGGCGGGAGCTTTATTGTGTTTCGTCGTTTTAAGCGGCATCACATTTAGCGCAACTTCATCACCGTCGAAAACGTTACGCAACGCGGGTTTATGGTTAAGTGGATTGTTATTTTTACAAATCGGCTTGAGCATTCTCACCATTAGATTAGATTTACCTTGGTGGATGTCGGTAATTCACGCGACGTTGGCGACATTGTTAATGTTGCCGCTGATTGCGATTCATTTTTACAGCAAATACGATTTTCCCGTTTTACCCGAAGGCGAAATCAAAACCGCTGAATTACCCGTTGCTGAAGTTCCCATTGATTCGCTATACGGGCGTTTAAAAGTTCAATTGCAACGTACTCGAAACGGTTTGGGGGGCGTATTTTCAACGTTGTCATTATCGAAAACGATTAACGATGATTTACTTGAAGAAATCGAAGCGAATTTGCTCATGGCAGACGTGGGCGTTGAAGCAACAAGCGCAATTATTGCGAAATTGAATGAGCGTGTCACACGTTCTGAACTCAAAGACAGTGCGGCATTAGAAGCGATTTTAAAAGAAGAATTATTAGACATTTTGCGTCCGTGCAGCATCAATTTAACGA
>CAZLGN010000351.1:0-1947 GCA_964558865.1 uncultured Methylomagnum sp. | reverse complement strand
CGGGTTATCCTGATTGCCGTCCTGAATTTATCGCGGCATTTGAAACCTTGGCGAATTTAGCGACAAAAGCCAGCGTTGAAGGTGAACCGTTCAAAATTCACACGCCATTGATTCATTTGAGTAAAGCGGAAATTATTGAAGCGGGAACGAAATTGGGCGTGGATTATCGACAAACCGTTTCCTGTTATTCTGCCAATGAACACGGCGAAGCCTGCGGAACGTGTGATGCGTGCCGATTACGCAAAGCAGGATTTTTAGGCGCGGGGATTGAAGATTCAACACGCTATTCAATAGAAGGCTGATTTTAGTAGTAGCAAAATAAATGTAATGGTCATTATTGTTAGCAAAATTGAGATTGAGATGGGATGTTTAGTTTTGGATTCCAATTTTTCATAAAGTAGTTTAAAAAGCTCAATCGTAATTTTAAGCAAGTCTTTAAACAGAACAACGACCGCAAGAAATAATAAAATGTACATTACTGAAAACATTTTTGAAGGTTTTGAATCGGAATTTAATCGTGCTGTTTTATCGTTTATCTTACTTTCACTTTCAGACCCTATTTTATTTTTCTCGATTATAGGTTCAACGATTTTTGTCATTGTTTCATTAACAGTACCGTGACAATGTTCTGTATTTGTACTTGTCTCAACGTGACAACCGTTTATGTTTGTTCTGCCACTGTGAGCAAATAAATTCGTTGAGATCAACAATGTAAGTAACAATAGTAACTTTATTATCATTTGAATTACCTTAAAAATTAGACAACATGAGCGTGTAATTTTAGATTACTTCGACTCAAAACAAGGCACGAAAATTTGTGCTACCATTTTTTTCAAACTTAACCAAAAGGCAAAACCATGAGCAAAGATATTTCCAGTACCACCTTAATGTATGCAATTTTATCGGTCGAAGATTCGGTCAACACCCAACAAGATTACCTCGAATCGGGCGAAATTCCTGATGATGAAATCGAAAACGAAGAAGAAATTTTGGGCGATTTGGAACAAGCCTTGATGGAACTTATCGACGTTTATAAAGTGCGTCTTCGTACCGAACCTGATTTACCAGCCATCGAAGATTTACTCGGCGGCGCAGAAGGCTAAGTGATGATAAAAATTTACGGTTTGACAAATTGCGACACAGTCAAAAAAGCAAGGCTTTGGTTTGATGAACGGCAAATTGAATACACCTTCCACGACATTCGCAGCGCGGGTTTGACGTTGGAATTGTTAAAACAATTTGCGGCACTGCTTGAAGATTGGCAAGTTTTGCTGAACCGTAAAGGCATGACGTGGCGAAAATTATCGCCTGAGCAACAGCAGCTTTGCGCGAACATTGAAACCGCATTGCCGTTAATTGCTCAAAATCGAACGCTAATGAAACGCCCCGTGATTGATAACGGGGCGGTTTTGTTAGTGGGTTTTGATACTAGAGCTTACGAAAAAAATTTTTTATGACCAATACGTTAGAACTTTTAAAAGATTTAATTCGCCGTGAATCCGTTACGCCAAATGATGCGGGCTGTTTAAATTTAATTGCTAATCGTTTAACGCCATTTGGTTTTGTCGATGAACGTTTAAATTTTAATGACACCGAAAACATTTGGCTTCGTCGTGGTGACGCAAAACCGCTTTTTGTGTTTTTGGGTCATACCGATGTTGTGCCAGTTGGGGCGTTGAATTTGTGGGAATCGCCCCCGTTTGAACCAACGATTCGTGACGGTAAGTTGTACGGACGTGGCGCGGCAGATATGAAAGGCGGCATTGCGTGCTTTATCACCGCCGTCGAACGTTTTATTGTGAATTATCCGAATCACGCGGGTTCGATTGCGATTATGTTAACCAGTGATGAAGAAGGCGCGGCGACAAATGGTGTCGTAAAAGTCGTTGAAATTTTAGAAAAACGGGGCGACAAAATCGATTGGTGTTTGGTTGGTGAACCGTCGAG
>CAZLGN010000350.1:0-1970 GCA_964558865.1 uncultured Methylomagnum sp. | reverse complement strand
AAACAAGCTAAATCCGAAGAAGATGTAAAAGATATTTATATCAAAGCGTTAGGCTTAAAAAGCTATACAAAAGGTTTGATTGATATTCGCACGGATGAAATTTGGTTTGAAGCCAAAGACACAGGCAAACATTCAAGTTATGCGATGTTCACGCAGCTTTTGCATTACGTTCAAGATGCGTTAAACAAAGGTGAACCTGTACCGCCCTTTTTATCGGTGATTGATACTGAAAAAGCGGCGTTGATGAAAACCGCTGATGTATTACCATTTCTGGCAAAGAAAACCGTTAAGTGGGGAAAGTCAGCAAGCCAATATCCCAAAGAAGCCTTAGATGAAGTATCGGCGCATATCGGAACGCATTTTGTCTCGTTTAAAATTGCGACACATGAAGACGAGTTTATTAGCACCGTCAAAGATGCGATTAAATCAGGCGACATCATTCGTACTCAAATTACACCCGACAATTTAAAACAGGTTTTCGATAAATGGGTGGTGATGATTGGACGTGAAATTGATGGCGTAAGTGAAGAAAATTACGCCTTGTTATTTTTCGCTGACATCATGCACGATGGCACAGTTTCAACGCACGCCAATTTACCTGCTGAATTACTGCATAAAAATAATGCACCTGTTTTTTGTTTGGCTGGGAAAAATTACGAACTCGGTAACAAAGAAGGTTATCGGCAATTCTGGGCGATTTATCACAAACCACCCAAAGCCGAATATCGAAATTATTTACTTGAACGCCGCGACAGTTTGATTCCACTCGATGAACGTAGTTTTAAAGGCGCGTATTACACGCCACTTGCGGTGGTGGATAAAGCCTACGATAAACTCACCGAAACGTTAGGTAAGAATTGGCAGAAGAATTACGTTGTTTGGGATATGTGTTGTGGCGTGGGAAATTTAGAGGTCAAGCATTCTAACCCGCGTAATATCTACATGAGTACGCTTGATGCGGCGGATGTTGATGTGATGAAAGCCACTAAAACTTGTGTTGCGGCAATTCGTTTTCAATACGATTATTTGAACGATGACATAACTGACGATGGCAAAATTGATTACAGCCTGACAAATAAAGTTCCTGTTGAATTACGCAACGCGATTGCTGAAGGTAAAAAGATTTTGGTGTTAATCAATCCTCCTTATGCGGAGGCTGGAAATACTGAAACTTTGAGTGGTGGAAAACATAAATCGGACGTAGCTACAACAAAAATGTCTTCTGTTATGCCTGATTATGGTTATGCAACTCGAGAATTATTTACGCAATTTTTAGCCAGAATCTCAAAAGAAATACCAAATGCAACGTTAGCGATGTTTAGTAAGTTGAAATATGTGAATGCACCAAATTTTGAGAAATTTAGAGATGTTTGGAATGCTCAATACTTAGGTGGTTTTATCGTTCACAGCAAAGCATTTGATGGTTTAGCTGGAAATTTTCCAATTGGTTTTTTAATTTGGCAAATAAATCAAAATGCAAAAAAGAAAACGCCAATTATTGAAATAACAGTTGAAACGCTTAACAAAAATGTAGAACCAATTGGAGATAAAGTTTTTTACAACATCCCGAACAAAATGTTTTTAAGTGAGTGGATTATTCGTCCAAAATCAAACAACATTGATGCTTTACCATTAAAAAATGCAATAACGCCAGCTACTGTTACAAAAGATTTACGCGGTGCAAAATGGGCTGATGATGCTATAGGAAGTATGCTATCGAATAGCAATATGCTACAAAATGCCAGCACATTAACAGCAATTTTTTCTTCTGGATTTGGTAGTGCAGGCGCATTTTTTATTACCGATAAAAACCTTTGGCAAGCCGCAATCATTTTTTCAGTTCGTCGTTTAATCAAACCCACATGGCTAAATGACCGTGACCAATTTTTACAACCCACCGCTGAACTTTCAGACGAATTTAAAAACGATTGTTTGATTTGGATGTTATTTAACGGCAGTAATTTAACCGC
>CAZLGN010000349.1:0-1971 GCA_964558865.1 uncultured Methylomagnum sp. | reverse complement strand
CATTCTTCGGGTTCTGTGAGAATATCGTTTTTGGGGAAAATGGTTTTTAAAGTGTTTATAAATTCGATGGGGAGAGTTTTTTGCATAATGGATTTTTCAATGTAAGGGCGGGTTCTAAACCCGCCCTGTAATTCACGCAATTTGTATATTTGAAAATTGCGTTTATTGGAGGGCGAGTTTAAAACCCGCCCGTACAAAATCAATCGATATAATCAAACACAGTGATAATCTGACGAATATCAGGCTCAAGCCGCACCACGTTAATCACAACGGTTCCTTCATCACGATGTACACGCCCCATCAAATAAACAGAACTTTGTTCGACAGCAATTTTAATCAATGACGAATCAAAATTTGGCAAATCGTGAATTTGCGTTAAAGCCTGTTTAATACTTTGAGCAATGCGACGGTCATTTGCTCGCGATAAATTATCGCTTGGATAATCGACAATCAAATTATCGTGAACCATTTTGACATTTTTCACGACACGCACCATTTCAACAATTTTCGTTTTGACTGCGTCATTCATGGCTTCACCAGTCAGCAAAGCTGCGCCGTTATAAACATTGACATTTACATGAGCAAAACGGCGCATTTCTTCATCGTCACGCAAATTTTCTTTAATATCCGTTTCAACATCTTTATCGATTTCAGCGGTATCCATTGTGCGACGGTCAGCGACAGAATGCGGATTGGCGCGAACATTTTTTTTCGGGCTACAACCCGCCAATATCGTTAGCGAGCAAGCCAAAAAGATTAACAATTTCACGTTTTTCATAGCGTTAGATACGATGTGGATCAGGCAAAACAATGTTGAGTTCTAAAGTCTCTCGATTGCCAGTTTGTTCTAAATTTATCGTCATCGCGTCTTTATTCACGTTGACGTATTTTTGAATTACGGCGAGTAATTCTTTTTGTAATTCGGGTAAATAAGCGGGTTGACTGTCCGAAGAGCGTTCATAAGCTACTAAAATTTGTAGTCGCTCCTTAGCCAACGATGCAGAACTGGTTTTAGACGCTCTAAAATAGTCCAGTAAACTCATGATTATTTGCCTCCGAATAATTTCCTAAAGAAACCATTCTTGTCATCAATAAATCGTTGCGGTCTGTTTTCGCCTAAATAACGCGCCACAATGTCCGCATAGGCTTGTCCCGCATCACTTTTTTCATCCAAAATCACAGGCGTTCCTGCATTTGATGACGTGAGAACTGATTTTGATTCGGGAATAACACCAAGTAAGTGCAACGATAAAATATCTTGAACATCCGACAAACTTAACATTTCGCCTGACTTCACTCGCTCTGGCGAATAACGTGACAATAACAAATACTCTTTAATCGGTTCTTCACCGCGTTCAGCGCGACGGGATTTACTCGCTAAAAGTCCTAACATTCGATCCGAATCTCGGACAGATGAAACCTCAGGGTTGGTGACAACGAAAGCGTCATCGGCAAAATACATTGCTAAATGTGCGCCTGTTTCAATTCCAGCAGGTGAATCACACACAATGTATTTAAATTCTTTGGCTAATTCTTCTAAGATTTTTTCTACACCTTCGAGCGTCAAGGCATCTTTATTTCGTGTTTGCGAAGCGGGTAAAATCGACAACAAATTACAATTTTTATCTTTGATTAACGCTTGATTGAGTGCTGCTTCTCCGTTAATAACGTTGATAATGTCGTACACAACACGGCGTTCGCAACCCATGATTAAGTCTAAATTTCGCAAACCTACGTCGAAATCGATAACAACTGTTTTGTGTCCTTTTTTCGCGAGTCCCATTGAAATTGCCGCGCTCGTAGTTGTTTTGCCTACGCCGCCCTTACCCGAAGTTACAACAATAATTCGTGCCACTTATATCCTCCAAAGAATTTTTATCTGTTCGTTAAATAATCGTTTTAACGACTAAGGTATTTTTCTGTAAATAAATTTTCAAATTTGCCAACGGTACTCATTGGAAGCTAAAAGGA
>CAZLGN010000348.1:0-1982 GCA_964558865.1 uncultured Methylomagnum sp. | reverse complement strand
ATCGTTTTAACTATAACTTATTTGGATATTGCATATGCCAAAAATGAGAATCTTCAATCGGTTAGAAGAATTGGAGTTTGAATCACCACCTAAATTTAACGGTGCTGAAAGGAAAAAGTTCTTTGCATTATCGATGGCATTGGACGAATTACTTGAAAATCCGAGAACGACACCTACGAATAAGGTTTGTTTCGTCGTGTCATTGGGATATTTCAAAGCTAGAAAAAAAATTTTTGCCCGCCAATTCTTACAAACAGACATTGAGTTTGTTGCCAATCAATTGAACGTCCATTTATCTGAAATCCATCTCGAAAGTTACAGCAAAGTAACGTACTTACGCCATCAAGAGCTTATTTTGAACCATCTTGGATACTCTAAATTCAATGAAGATTTTGCAAAATTAGAAATTCACTCATTGGTTAAAATCCAGCACCGTCCAAAAATTATTTTATTTGAACTGCTTGAATCCTTAGCGCGTAGAAAAATGGTGATACCCAGTTACAATCAGCTCTCAAACTTAATTATCAATGCCTTCAATGATAACGAACAAATTCTCAGTCAAACAGTTTTCAACTCACTCAACGAAAATCAACGCCTAAAACTCGACAGTTTTTTGGAAAAAGAAGATGAAAATACTGATTGGAGTTATCGGCTCACGTTATTCAAAAAAACTTATCAATCCACCAAGCCGTTAAAAATAAAAGCGAATCTGGATGATTTAAAAGCCTTACAGCAGCTTTATCTCGAATTCCACCCTGTGATAACGAAATTGAATTTAAGTGCGGCAAGCGTTCGTCATTACGCCTATTTGGTTATCAAGTCACAAATCCCGCAGATTTCGCGGCGTTCAGTTCAAATTCGTTATTTGTATTTGAT
This sequence comes from uncultured Methylomagnum sp., assembly GCA_964558865.1. Lineage (GTDB taxonomy): Bacteria > Pseudomonadota > Gammaproteobacteria > Methylococcales > Methylomonadaceae > UBA10906. The sequence continues at coordinate 1,106 of CAZLGN010000348.1, read as the reverse complement.
TGCATTTATCGCTTATCAGACCTTCAAATTGAACGATATGCTGATTGATACGCTGTTACAAACCGTGAAGAATGCCACAAATTCAGCCGAACGACGGCAAAAAGAAGCGTATTTTGAAGAGCGTGAAAAACGTAGCGAATCCTTTAACACATTCAAGCAAAACATTTTTGAAACGTTATCTGCGATACAACACATTGTTGATGATAACCAATTGAATAACAATCAAAAAATTCCTTTAATTAGCCAAGCATTAGAAGCTGAAAAAACGAAATTAGAAACATTGAGTTCATCTGAAAAGAAAACCCAACATGGACAAGATTATTTTGAAGCATTGGAAGAACAATCGCTCAAATTGCAACGCCGAGTTTCTGACATCGTTCGCCAAATCCAGTTCGATAAAAATAGCAGCAATCCCGCATTATTTAAGGCTTTAGAGCATTATCAAACCAACGACGCTAACATCGATAAAAATGCCCCGACAGATTTTTTAAAACCTGAAGAACGCACAGCTTTAATTTCCAAAGAAGAGAAATTCCGAACCTCGCTTTACAAAGTATTGTTGTTTGTTCATGTCGCCGAAGCCATTAAATCTGGGGCTTTGAACCTGATTCACTCTGAAAAATATCGTCCGTTGGATGATTATTTAATTTCAAAAATAGATTGGCAAAACAATCGTACCGAGTATTTGGAGCGAGCAAAACTAACAGAATTTGCTGATTGTAAAAGCACTTTAAATTCACTCAAATCACTTTTGGATAAGCAATTTCAAAAAACAAATCAGAATTTCAAAGCAGGAAAAAATCCTTATCTTTCAGTGCGTAAAGACGGCACAGTTCATGTCAAAACACCCAAGCAAGAAGAAGTTGAATGGTTGCCGCTGAAAGCATTTTTTCCCGCTAGAAAATATATTCCGATAATTGAAGTGTTAGCAACGATAGATCAAGCGACTAAGTTTCTCGATGAATTTGAACATTGGCAGCCTAAATACCGACGCGAAAAACCCGCCAGTAAAACATTTTTCGCAGGCATCATGGGTTACGGTTGTGACATCGGTCATCGAAAATTGGCGCAAATTTCTAATCAAATCAATGAGAATGAACTCGAAA
>CAZLGN010000347.1:0-1983 GCA_964558865.1 uncultured Methylomagnum sp. | reverse complement strand
CAGTTTTCATACCAACGTTGTTCAATATCGTGTGGCGCGTAAGTTTTTTCCATGAATTTTTCCTTATGAATGTTAAATGACTGAAAATGATAACAATACCGCTAAAATCACGCACGATTTAAAGCGTACTAAACGATTGCGACGTGGTTCAATTATAATGTCGTCGCCTTTTTCTAATTATTTTTATATCTATTTCAAATTATGAACAAACTCAAAATCAGTATTATTTTTATCGGTGGTGTGATGCTTTCAGGCTGTTACAGTGCAGGCGGATGGACTCCAACTGTGGATTCGTACAACGACCCGAATGCCCGTTTTATCAATCAAGACATGGGCGATTGCCAACAACTTGCAACCCAAGCGTCTGGTGGAACAGCAAAAGAAACGGCTATCGGTGCAGGCGTTGGTGGTTTAGTTGGCGGTGCAGCAGGTGCCGCGATTGGAGCATTTACAGGAAATCCCGCAGCGGGCGCAGCAATGGGAGCCGCAGCAGGTGGTTTTGGCGGTGCAGCAAAACAAGGTTTTTCTGCTGAGGAAGAATATAAACGCGCTTATTCAAGTTGCATGAGAAATCGCGGTCATAAAGTGGTGAACTAAAAAAATGTGATTGTGCGGGCAATTTTAGAACTCGCCCGCACAAAATCGACTTATAAAATATAGCGACTCAAATCTTCGTCGGCGACCAAATCAGTCAGATATTTATTCACATACGCCGCATCAACCACGACTTTTTTATCGACGACATCGGATGCTTCAAACGAAATTTCTTCGAGTAATTTTTCTAACATCGTATGCAAACGTCGTGCGCCAATGTTTTCAGTCCGCTCATTCACTTCCCAACCCATTTCAGCAATGCGTTTAATGCCGTCTTCGGCAAAAGTGAGTTCTAAACCTTCGGTTGCCAACAACGCCGTATATTGCTCAGTTAATGACGCATTCGGCTCGGTCAAAATGCGGACAAAATCATCCGCTGATAACGCGCTTAATTCCACGCGAATCGGAAAACGTCCTTGTAATTCAGGAATTAAATCCGACGGTTTGGCGACATGAAATGCGCCCGATGCGATAAACAAAATGTGGTCGGTTTTAATCATGCCGTATTTAGTGCTGACCGTACTGCCTTCAACGAGTGGCAACAAATCCCGTTGCACGCCTTCGCGCGAAACTTCGCCACCGCCGCCACCTGATTCAGAACGTTTGCAGATTTTGTCGATTTCGTCCAAAAACACGATACCTGTTTGTTCAACAGCATCGACGGCTTTTAAGCGAATATCGTCTTCGTTGACTAATTTTTCTGCTTCTTCTTCCTGCAAAACTTGTAGGGCTTTAGGAATTTTCATTTTACGCGGACGAGTTTTATCGCGTCCCATACTTTGAAACATTCCTTGTAATTGGCTGGTCATTTCTTCCATGCCAGGCGGTGCCATGATTTCCACGCCAATCGCGCCAATTTGGACTTCAACTTCAATTTCTTTATCGTCCAAATCGCCATTGCGTAATTTGCCACGCATTTTTTCGCGTGTTGCACTGCCATTCGCTAAATCGTCAGGCGACCAGCTTTCAGCGCGGGGAATCAAAATATCTAAAACCCGTTCCTCAGCGGCTTTTGCCGCTTCGGTTTTCATTTTTTCCATTTCGGTTTGGCGCGTCATATTCACCGCTGTATCGACTAAATCACGAATAATCGATTCTACGTCGCGCCCAACGTAACCGACTTCCGTAAATTTCGTGGCTTCAATTTTGATAAACGGCGCGTGAGCTAATTTCGCCAAACGTCGGGCAATTTCGGTTTTACCCACGCCTGTTGGTCCAATCATTAAAATGTTTTTTGGCGTAATTTCGTCGTGCAAGGTGCCAGTGATTTGTTGTCTGCGCCACCGATTACGCAGCGCAATTGCTACAGAACGTTTCGCGCTTGCTTGTCCAACAATGTGTTTGTCTAATTCGCTGACAATTTCTTTAGGTGTCATTTCAGTCATTTTT
>CAZLGN010000346.1:0-2006 GCA_964558865.1 uncultured Methylomagnum sp. | reverse complement strand
GGTTTATTGGTTACGCACCGATACGTTCCAACTGTTGCCAAAATCATTAGCGACAGAATGATAACAAAGGCGATGAAATTTATCAGTTTATCAAAATCGAAAATACTTTTTAAAATTTCCATGAATTATTCGGTTTGGTGGGCTTAAATACGAAGTTGAATTTTGTAATGTTGCCGATGATAACACTAGCGCAGTGTTTCGAGGCTCTCCAGATATTGTTCAATCACTTTCCCCGCGATTGGCGCAGCAACTGAACCGCCGTGACCGCCATTTTCCACTACGACAGCCACGGCAATTTTTGGATTTTCAGCGGGTGCAAAGGCGATAAAAAGGGCGTGGTCACGCAATTTGAAATCAATGGCATTTTCGTTGTATTTCGCCTCTTGTTTGATATTAAAAACTTGCGCGGTGCCTGTTTTTCCAGCGATGTGATAAGTAATGTGTTTACCGATATTTTTCGCCGTGCCATGCGCGTCATGCACGACTTTAACCATCGCGTCGGTAATATGCTGCACATTTGCCGCTTTCAATGGAATAATTTTCGCGTCATTTTTTATATTTGATTGCGTTTCGGTTGCCGTGACAATTTTATCCACTAAAAACGGTGTCACGACTTTGCCACCATTTGCCAACGTTGCCGTGGCGCGTGCCAACTGAATCGGAGTGACTTGTAAATAACCTTGTCCAATGCCTGTAATCAGTGTTTCACCTGGATACCAATTCTGATTTTTTTTCTCTTTTTTCCATTCGCGCGACGGTAATAAACCTATTTTTTCGCCCACTAAATCAATGCCTGATTTTTCACCAAACCCGAATTGCTGTAAAAACGTGTGCATATTGTCGATACCTAAAACGGAGGCAAGGCTGTAAAAATATACGTCGCATGATTCCGTAATCGCGTCACTCATGCTGACAAAACCGTGACCTGTTTTTTTCCAATCGCGGTATTTGTGCGGCACATTCGGCAATTGATAATAGCCAGGGCAAAAATGTTTTTGTTCAAAACCAATCGCGTTATATTCCAAACCTGCTAACGCCACAAACGGCTTCATGGTTGAACCTGGTGGATATAAACCGCGTAACGCCCGATTATAAAGTGGCTGATTTTCGGACGATTGCAACGCTTGATAAGCGTCGTATTCAATCCCAACGACAAACGGATTTGGGTCAAAACCTGGACGACTTGAGAAAACTAACACGCCGCCTGTTTCCACATCGAGTGCAACCACCGCGCCGTTATAACCTTCGAGCGCGTCATACGCCGTTTTTTGCAAATCAATATCGAGCGTTAAATATAAATTCGCACCCGCTACAGGCGGCACGGTGTTAAAGATATTGATGGCGCGTGATTGCACGTTGGTTTCCATTTCGGCGTAACCCGTTTTGCCATGCAATTGGGTTTCGTAAAAACTCTCAACACCCAATTTTCCAACATGACTAGAACCGCGATATTCCGACATTGGCAGTGTCTTCATTTCCGCTTCATTGATGCGACTGACATAACCCACAACGTGTGCCGCTAAATCGTTGTAAGGATAATGGCGCACAAGACGTGATTGAATATCAACGCCTGTAAAATACGGACGTTGGACGGCGAATTTTGCAATTTCTTCGTCGGTCATACTGAGCAACAACGGCGTGCTGATAAACCGTTTTTGGCGTTTACGCTGTTTTTGAAATTGTTCGATTTTTTCGTTCGGAATGTTGAGTAATTCTTGTAATCGCGCCAACGTACTGTCTAAATCGCTGATTTGTTCGGGAATAAGTTCGAGGCTAAACGATTGGGTATTTTCGGCGAGAACTTTGCCGTTGCGGTCATAAATCATGCCGCGTGTGGGAACGAGAGGTTGGATTTTGACGCTATTTTCTTTGGCGAGTGTGGCGTAATGTTCGTGTCCAACAATTTGCAAATAAACCAATCGCACACCTAACCCAAACGTCAATACAACGACAATGCAAAAAGCGGCAATAATTCGATTTACAAAAACTTGGTTTTCGACAGAGTT
>CAZLGN010000345.1:0-2019 GCA_964558865.1 uncultured Methylomagnum sp. | reverse complement strand
CAAAGCAGGGCATTCGGCAATTTTCTCGACCACGGGAAATGAAGATGTGCATATTATTTTGCGTGGTGGAAATCATCAGCCGAATTACGATGCGGTGAATGTGAATCAAGTGGCAAAAAGTATGGAAAAAGCACAGTTGCACCCAAATATCATGATTGATTTCAGTCATTCCAATAGTTTGAAACAATGTCAGCGTCAGCTGATTGTCGGCGACGATGTTGCCGCACAAATCGCGGCGGGTGATAAACGTATTATGGGTGTGATGATTGAAAGTCATTTGAAATCGGGTTCACAATCAGTCGTGCAAGGTCAAAAATTGATTTATGGACAAAGTATTACTGATGCCTGTTTGTCGTGGAACGATACGTTGCCGCTATTGAAAACCCTTGCGAAAGCAGTACAAAAAAGACGGAGTGTAAAAATATGATGATTTATATCAATGGTGACAGACGCGAAATGGCTGAAAACAGTACCGTCGCAAACGTTGTTGCCGAATTAGGTTTTGCAGATAAAAAAATTGCAGTCGAATTAAACGAAGAAATTTTACCGTTTCAAAATTTCGCCTCGCAAATTTTAAACGCAAATGACAAATTAGAAATTGTTCACGCGATTGGCGGCGGACAAGAGGATTCTTTTTTAATTGCAGGCAAACGGTATCAGTCGCGTTTATTAGTCGGGACAGGCAAATATAAAGATTTAGAAGAAACGCGCTTGGCGATTGAAGCGAGTGGCGCGGAGATTGTGACGGTGGCAATTCGTCGCACAAATATCGGACAAAATGCAGGTGAACCGAATTTACTCGACGTAATTTCGCCCGACAAATATACGATTTTGCCCAACACGGCGGGCTGTTACAGCGCGGAAGAAGCGGTGCGGACGTGTCGATTAGCGCGTGAATTATTGAGCGGACACAATTTAGTGAAATTGGAAGTTTTAGCAGACCAAAAAACGCTCTTTCCTAACGTCGCTGAAACCTATATTGCCGCTGAAATTTTGGTGCGCGAGGGCTTTGAAGTCATGGTTTATACCAACGATGACCCGATTGCCGCAAAACGTTTAGAAGAAATGGGTTGTGTTGCGGTAATGCCTCTTGCCGCGCCAATTGGTTCAGGTTTAGGCATACGCAATCCGTACAACATTTTAACGATTGTCGAAAATGCCAACGTGCCGATTTTAGTCGATGCGGGCGTGGGAACGGCTTCAGATGCGGCAATGGCAATGGAATTAGGTTGCGCGGATGTTTTGATGAATACCGCGATTGCCGAAGCAAAAAATCCAATTTTAATGGCATCGGCAATGCGAAAAGGCATTCAAGCGGGACGCGAAGCATTTTTAGCCGGTCGTATGCCACGCAAACGTTTTGCCTCCGCATCGTCACCGATTGACGGATTGTTTTTTTAAAACGCGCCACATTTTCCGCCCTATAATGTGGCGTTATTTCATAAACAAGTAGGTTGTAGTTATGCAAATTATTCAAGAAGCGTTGACGTTCGATGACGTTTTACTCGTTCCCGCACATTCAACAGTTTTACCCCGCGAAGTGTCGATGCAAACCCGATTAACTCGCGGTATTTCGTTAAATATCCCGTTAATTTCAGCGGCAATGGATACCGTAACCGAAGCGCGTTTAGCGATTGCAATTGCTCAAGAAGGCGGCATCGGGATTATTCATAAAAATATGACCATCGAACAGCAAGCTAACGAAGTTCACCGTGTTAAAAAATACGAAACGGGCGTAATTAAAGACCCGATTACCGTTACGCCAAATGTCAGTATTCGTGACGTGTTGCAGCTAACACAGGCGAATAAAATTTCGGGCGTTCCAGTGGTTGACGGCAATGAATTGGTCGGCATTGTGACCAGCCGTGATTTGCGTTTTGAAACCCGTTTTGACGAACCTGTTTCATCCGTAATGACACCCAAAGAACGCTGAATTACCGTCAATGAAAATGCAGACCGCAAAGACGTTGTAGCGTTATTGCATAAACATCGTATTGAAAAAGTATTGGTTGTAAATGA
>CAZLGN010000344.1:0-2035 GCA_964558865.1 uncultured Methylomagnum sp. | reverse complement strand
AAAAACACTTTGTTTTTATCTAAATCGAGGCTTAACGAAAATTTACGTCTGTTCCTTTTTCAATCGCTTCAATGAATCGCCGTAATTCTTCGGTAATGTCTGGCAAATCGTTTTGTGAAATTTCTTTGCCTGTTGCGTCGTAGCCGATGTTTTCAGCGATTGCCATAAAGATTGGGTAATTCAATAACCGCGCGGATTTTTCAGTTTGATAACGTTCTTCTAATTCTTCTTTGAAAGCGTTTAACTTTTCGTTGAATTCGTCAGAAATGGCTTGCCGTTTGGCTTTGGTTTCATCGTCTTTGGTTTTGAGCGGTTTTAATAACGCTTGTTTTTCTTTTTCCCACGCGCTGGTTGTGTCGATGAGTTTGTTTTGAGCAATTAAATCGAGTTGCAGGGCTTGTTTTGCGTTGCGGATGTTTTCAGTAGTTTCGATGCTGTGTTTTTTGAGAAAAATCACCGAACTTTTAACACCTGCGCCTGTGTTGGTGAAAGCGGTTTGCGGCAATGACACGACGGCAACGATTCTAAATTTTTCCTCGATATTATCGCGGACATATTGCGAGCTAGAATTTGTCAAAATGCCGTCAGGCACAACCATTGCCAAATAGCCGCCAGCTTTCAAAAACTTGTAGCATTGCTCAATAAATAACACTTCGGTGCTTTGATTTTCACGTCCTGTAGTTGAGTGTTTGCCTTTGATAGACGCATCAATCCAATTTATTTCTTTCAATGACAAATCATAATATGGCGCGGTGCTGGCATCGTTCCGCATATAGGCTTTTTCAGACTGTTTAATGACCGAACCAAAGGGCGGATTGGTAACAATAAAATCAAAACTATCGGCTTTAAAACCTTTGTTGCCTGTGGTTTCGGCGATATGGTCAATTTGAAATAATCCATCAAACGTGACGACGTTCGTGTGTCCGTCATCGTGAATAATCATGTTCATTTTGGCAACGCGGCTGATTTGGTCGCTAATTTCGATACCGAATAGATTTTTTTCAGCGAATCCGTGCCAATGGTTGAAATGTTCAACGGCTTCTTTTGGATTATTAACATCATATTCTTGGTCGGCTTGTTTGCGAACTTTATCCAAGCAATACAATAAAAATCCACCACTACCGCAAGATGTATCTAAAACGCGGCTTTCGTGTGTCATTGGCAAAACATTAACTGCGAATTTCACCACGTTGCGCGGTGTGAAAAATTGCCCAAAATCACCGCGAAAATAAGTACCTAAAAACGTTTCAAAGGCTTTGCCTTTGCTGTCTAAATCGGTTTCTGAAAAACTGATGCTTTGAAAATACTCAACAATCGTTTTGATGCGTTCAGGTGTTAGATCAATCGGTTTGTTAAAAATTTCAGGGTCGTAGCTTTTGCCTTTGTCATAAATGGCAACAATTCGATTTTTAAGTGCGTCTAAATTCTTGGTTTCGTCTTCGTCGCTTTCGTTAAAGATTTGAAAGTCATACGGTTGACCTTTTTTGGTGTTTTTCTCGTCCCAGACTTTGCAGAAAATGAGCTTGTCCAATTCATCAAAGGCTTGCGACGGGTTTAATTCGCCACCCGCCCAAAGTGCGTCATGAGCTTGTTTGAAAATTTTGGTTAATTCGGCTTCCGTAACTTTTCTAACGTCACTTAAACCGCCTTTCGTATAACGGTATTTTTCAACCGTTTTTTTGCCGTAACTTGGAATGTTTGCTAATGAAATGCGTTGGTTTTTTTCTTTATCGAATTGATAAAATTCTTCGCGGTTGCCTTTTGTAATCCAAATGAATTTAGTTGTTCCCGCCAATGCGTGAGCATAACTAAAGGCTTGCTCGCTCGCTTGTTTAAATTCTTGCTCTGAAATGTCTGCGTTTTTGCATTCGATAACAATGTACGGCGATAAACACGCATCATCGGCATAAACAATAATGTCGGCTTCTTTTGTACTAATCCCCATTTTCACAGAAACAAATTGTTGAATCCGTTGCACTGGGTAGTACATCAAACTTCAAAATAGAGGGATAATAGGAATAAAAATCACCCAAAT
>CAZLGN010000343.1:0-2038 GCA_964558865.1 uncultured Methylomagnum sp. | reverse complement strand
GAAAAATCGCCGTGAAGCGCAAATTGTACACAACGAAAAATACGGCATCACGCCACAAACCATTATTAAATTGGTTGCAGAAAAGAAAACCGATATTAAAGGTACGAAACATTTAGGCAAAGTCGATATTGAACGGCAACTGATTGAACTCGATGCCCAAATGCGAATTAGCGCGGCGCAACTTGATTTTGAAAAAGCCATCGAGTTACGCGATAGAATTGCACAACTCAAAAAATTAGAGCGATAACACCATGAAAGACAGCATCATAGTAAAAGGCGCACGCGAACATAATTTAAAAAACATCGATGTCGAATTTCCGCGCAATAAATTGATTGTCATCACAGGGCTTTCGGGTTCGGGAAAATCCACGCTGGCATTCGATACGATTTACGCCGAAGGACAACGGCGTTATGTCGAAAGTTTGTCTGCGTATGCGCGGCAATTTTTAGGCTTGATGGACAAACCCGACGTAGACAGCATCGAAGGGCTATCGCCAGCCATTTCTATCGAACAAAAAACCACCAGCAAAAATCCCCGCTCAACTGTCGGCACAGTGACCGAAATTTATGATTATTTGCGCTTGCTGTTTGCGCGAATCGGCACGCACCATTGCCCAAAATGTCACAGCGAAATCAAACCGCAAAGTGCTGAAAATATCACCCGTTTGATTATGGCAGAACAGGAAAAAACCTTGATTTTCCTCGCGCCGATTATCAACGGTCAAAAAGGCACACACGAACAAGTCATCGACGATTTACGCAAACAAGGTTTTGCCAAAATTCGCGTCAATCAAAAAATCTACGATTCCGACACCATCAAAGACGAATTAAAACTCGAACGTTACGAAAAACACTGGATTGAAGCGGTCATTGACACGATTACGATTGATGAAGACGAACGCTCGCGCGTCAACGAAGCCGTCGAACAAGCGTTATCACTGGGCAAAGAACGCATGATTGTCATCGACAAAAATGCGTCAGGCGAGAAGAAAAAAGAATTACAACGCAGCGCAGGCGAAACGATTTACAGCACTTTCGGCGCGTGCGTGAAACATCCTAAAATCGTGTTTGAAAGTTTAGAACCACGGATGTTTTCATTTAACAGCCCATTCGGCGCGTGTAGCGAATGCCACGGATTAGGCGAAATCACGCAATTGTCAGTCGATTTACTCATTCCCGACAAAACAAAATCTATCATGGACGGCGGCTTGGCGATTTACGGCAAAATGGATTTAACGTGGCGAGCGCAACAAATCGCCGTTGTCGGGCGTGAATACGGTTTTGATGTCTGGACACCATTAGGAAAATTGACCGAAACACAATTAAACGTGTTGCTTTACGGCACAACCGAAGCGTTGAGCGGCAAATGGTCAACGGGCGAAAACATGAAACTCGATGAAGGTTTTGAGGGCGTGATTCCGCAAACACTTCGACTTTATAAACAATCCGAAAGTGAACACCGTAAAAAAGAAATTGAAAAATTTATGGTGTTCAAACCGTGTCAAAGTTGCAAAGGTAAACGTTTACAACCCGTCGTTTTGGCGGTGCAAATCGACGACAAAAGCATCATCGATGTCACCGACATGAGCATCGAAAACGCGGCGCAATTCTTTTTACAACTACCCGAAAAATTGAGCGAGAAAGACTTAACCATTGCCAAACAAGTATTAAAAGAAATCAACGAACGATTAGGTTTTTTAAATAATGTCGGTTTGGGCTATTTAACCTTATCGCGCAGTGCGAAAACCTTGTCAGGCGGCGAAGCGCAACGCATTCGATTAGCCACACAAATCGGCAGTAATTTGATGGGTGTTTTGTACATTTTGGACGAGCCAAGCATCGGGCTTCATCAACGCGATAATGTGAAATTGATTGAAACGTTGCATAAATTGCGTGATTTGGGAAATACCTTAATTGTTGTCGAACACGACGAGGACACAATTCGCGCGTCGGATTATGTGATTGATATTGGCGCAGGCGCGGGAATTTACGGCGGACACGTTACCGCGAAAGGTACGCCCGAAGAAATCATGAAAAA
>CAZLGN010000342.1:0-2059 GCA_964558865.1 uncultured Methylomagnum sp. | reverse complement strand
AACCGTTGCACGCGCATAACGCGGAACAGTTGGTGAATTATATTCGTTGGGTTTCGACGGCGGTTTTACAAGCGGCTTCCGCGCCACAGAGTCAAGTAAACGACAATGTGAATGGTAACAATGTTCAAATTCAAAACATGCCAGTTGTATCACAAGAACCACTAAAGCCAGAAGATATAGTATGGTGACATGGCGCGTTTTAACTAAAAGTGTGCGCGGCGCAAGTCATCATCGAAACGGTTTGCCGAATCAAGATGCCGTTGCTAGCGCACAAAATCCATTAGTAGTGGCAGTAGCGGATGGTCACGGCAGCGCACGTTGTACACACAGTGATTTAGGTGCGAAGTTTGCGGTGGAAGCAGCCATTGAAATCGTGCAGCCTGTTTTCAACACACCAAATTTATCCTTTCCACAATTGAGGGCTTTATCAGAAGGCATACCGAAAGCGATTCATCGTTGTTGGCAGGAAAAAGTAAATGCGTATATTGAGGATAATTTGCAGATTAAATCTTCGATTAAAAATCATTATTTGTTGTTTGGTACAACATTATTGGTAGTTTGTGCATTAAAAAATTGCGTGTTGTATTGGCAAATTGGCGACGGTGATATTGTAATGATACAAGCTGATGGCACGCCAGTAATGCCAATTCCACATGATTCTCGTTTGTTTGGCAATGAAACTACATCGTTATGCAGTAAAACCCCATGGCAAGATTTTCGAGAAGCCTTTGTACCGATTATCGAACCGCCGAAAGCGATTTTTTTAGTCAGCGACGGTTACAAAAATTCGTTCAAAGAATCGGAAGGTTTTACTAAAGCGTTGATTGATATTCACGATTTTATTGAAACGGAAGGCGCGGATTTTGTGCAAACCGAATTAGCCGATTGGTTAAATGAAGCCTCGCAAAGCGGCAGCGGTGACGATATTAGTTTGGCGGTGATTTATGCGGAGAAAATTCAATGTTAGACGAACATCCGCGCCAGCAATTACGTTTCATTATTGATAATCATGGGCGTTCGATTATTGAAAATCCACGTCGTTTTCGAGGAATGTTAAAAGACCTCGCGCCAAAACATATCCGCGAAACCAATTTGTTGATGTTGGCGTTAGACAATCACATTGTCGCCGCTTTAATGCAAAAAACGCACACGCCGTTGTCGATACATTTGGACGGTTTGGCGCAACGGTTACACAATAATTTTGGCACGCAAAAAGAGTTTGCGTTTTGGGCAGTGGAATCATGGGCGTTAGCGTTGGACGTGATTCAATCGCCGTTAGCGCAAAAAACTATCACGCCTGAACCCGCGCCAATTCTAAAACCTGAACCGAAAATTATTGTTCCGCCAAAACCTGCGCCCGTTATTTCGTCGAATAAAATCGGTAAATTCATTGTTCAAGATGGCGTTGCAACTGACACCGAAACGGGTTTGATTTGGTTAAGGTTCGCTCACGGGCAACGTTGGGAAAATGGAGCAGTTGCGGGAGATGCCGAAAAAGTTAATTGGAACGATGCAATGAAAATTCCTGGTGTATTTAATCAACAAAGTTACTCTGGCTATCACGATTGGCGTGTCCCAACGATTGATGAACTAAAAACCTTGATTGATAAAAATAAAAACAAAGGAGAAGACTGTATTGATTCGGACGTTTTTCATAAAAATGGAAACCGTTTTTGGTCTTCTTCGTTTGTTGGTAACGAGAGTAACAATGCGTGGAGTGTAGGTTTCTATCTTGGCTATTTAGATGGTGGCTATAAGAGCAACACCCATTACGTTCGATTAGTTCGTGGCTAACCGTGATTTTCATGAATGCCGCAACTGTGGCGCGTCATGCGTTTAAAGTATAATTGCGGCAATTTTTCATTTCATTACCAAACATAAAACACAATGAGCGAATATCAATACTATGAATTTATTGCCATCGATAAACCATTAACTTCCCAGCAAATGGCAGAAATGCGTGAAGTTTCAACACGCGCAAACATTACCGCAACAAGTTTTGTAAATGAATACAACTATGGCGATTTCAAAGGCGAGCCAAAACAGTGGATTGAAGAGT
>CAZLGN010000341.1:0-2076 GCA_964558865.1 uncultured Methylomagnum sp. | reverse complement strand
TTTCACTACTGAAATGCAGTTGATTTTCGCCGCGACCATGCCAAGCAAAAGCCTTGTTACCAACGGTGTAAAAATGACCCCCTAACGACGGAATAAAATTGACCCCCTTGATTCAAAATAGCGGTTTTTTTACCGCGAAATTATTATGTTGAATCAGGATGTATTTGTGAAAATTCAAGTTTTAGATCATCAAGGGAAATCAATCAAAGCGATTGCTCGTGAAATAGGGGTATCTCGCAACACAGTCAGGAAATACCTGAGAAAACCCAATGAGTTACCCGCTTACAAACAAAGAAAAGCGAGAACAACGAAATTATCGGATTACGAAGCGTACTTAAAAAAGCGTGTTGAACAGGCAAAACCTGAATGGATTCCAGCCGTTGTGTTGTTACAGGAAATCCAAGAACAAGGTTACAGCGGAAAACTCACACAACTACGTCAATTTTTAGCACCGCTAAAAGAGAAACGTCCAGAAGATCCTGTAGTGCGTTTTGAAACACCCGTAGGAAAACAAATGCAGGTCGATTTCACGACTATTTATCGTGGAAACCAACCACTCAAGGCGTTAGTCGCCTCATTAGGTTATTCACGCGCGTCCTACGTTTATTTTTACGACAATGAACGCAGCGAAAGCTGGTTGGATGGAATTAGACGAGCGTGTGATTTCTTTGGTGGTGTGCCAAGAGAAATTTTGTTTGATAACGCCAAAAGCATCATTTTAGAGCGAGATGCGTATGGTGAAGGCAACCATCGTTGGCATCCCAAATTGCTTGAGTTATCAAAAAAGTACGGTTTTGTTCCAAAAGTTTGTCGCCCTTACAGACCTAGAACCAAAGGTAAAGTGGAACGATTTAATCGTTACTTGAAGGAAAACTTTGTTACACCATTGGTGGCGACTTTTCGCGCTCAGGCTTTGCAACTTGATGTGGCAAGTGCAAATGGGGCGATTGGTACTTGGTTAAACAACGTCGCAAACGAGCGAATTCATGCTACGACATTGGTCAAACCTAACGTGCGTTTGGCTGAAGAAAAACAACATTTATTGCCGTTGCCGATTTCAAACCATGTCGCTGAAGCCGTGTTACCAGCAGATAATAATCGTCCAATTCCTGTTGAAAGTATTCAGCATCCGCTAAACATTTATGACCAGTTTATGGCGGAGAGTTTCGTATGAGTTTGCAATTATCTCGCATTGAAAGTTACTGCCAAGAATTGAATTTAGTCAGCATTCCGACGAATTGGTCAGACATTGCAAACCGAATTTTGGTGAAAGAAGGAAGTTATGCTGATTTTTTAGAGCAAGTGCTTTTTGATGAATTGGAAGCAAAGAAAACTCGAACTAAAAACACTTTGTTAAAGATGGCAAGTCTTCCGAGCATCAAAACGTTAGACCATTACGATTTTAATTTTGCTACGGGAACGCCAAAAGCTCTTGTTCATGAACTGGCGGGACTTGGTTTTATTGAACGGGCAGAAAACATCGTATTGTTAGGTCCTAGCGGTGTTGGGAAAAGTCACATCGCTATTGCGCTTGCTTATCGTGCGATTATGCAGGGCATTAAAGCTCGATTTGTAACGGCAGCAGACTTGATGTTGCAACTTCAAGCGGCTCATCAGCAAGGCGTTTTAAAATCGTATTTTCAACGTTCGATTCTTGCACCAAAGTTACTCGTTATTGATGAGATTGGTTATTTACCTTTTGGTCGAGAAGAAGCCAATCTATTTTTCAACGTCGTCGCTAAACGCTATGAAAAAGGAAGCATCATCTTCACTAGCAATTTGCCATTCAGTCAATGGGCTAATGCTTTTGCTAATGACCAAACATTAACGGCTGCAATGCTGGATCGACTTCTTCATTATTGTCACATTGTTCAGATTACAGGAGAAAGTTATCGACTAAAAGACAAAAAACGTATTGGAACTGCTCCGTCCAATTTGGGAGCAAATTAACCCCAAGGGGGTCAATTTTCAAACGTTGTTTTTTGAGATAAAGGGGTCAGATTTGAACCGTTGTTGACAATTATACGACCCCTGGTGTTGATAAGTAAATCTGAAAACTTCTTGCCTTGTGTGATA
>CAZLGN010000340.1:0-2091 GCA_964558865.1 uncultured Methylomagnum sp. | reverse complement strand
TTCAAATAATCGTATTGAAAACGGTGTGCCGCAGGACAGGTTTTCGTGGCTTTCATTACGTCGATGTCGGCTTGGTCGAGCGTACTCATAAACAGGTTTTTGTGGTTGCCGTGTTTGGTTTCTAAATTACCGACACCGCAACACATATCCCAAACGATGTAATTTTTTTGCCAACCTTTGCCGAGTGTTTCTGTGAGTTTGTCGTATGCTTTTTCAACGACGATTAACGGCGTATAAAACGCGCCTTTAAAACAACGGGTGTCGAGTGGAATCAAGCTATCGCGGCGAGCTAATAAATAATCTCGATATTCGGCGTTTGGCGGCTTGTGGTAAATCGTCCAAAATTCGTGATAACCGTCTTGGTTGCCTAATTCGTAGAGTTTGCCGTTTAGACTAAAAACAGGCGCGTCGCCTTCATGCAGTAATTTTGCGGGTAAATTTTCATGCGTTTTGTTTTTGCCGTCGTGCATGATGTCGGCGAAAAATAACAGCGCGTAATCTTCTGTGTTCACGTTGGCGATTTCGCTGCCAATCAACTCGCACCACAAGTCAAAAACCTGCCGCAAATTGTCGGGCGTGATTTGAGTACGAATGATGCCGCCTGTTTTGATCGCTTCTTTAACGGCGGCGATAAATTCATCTTCTTGCGTGGCAATGTTGTATTTAACAAAATGCGTTCCGATGTGCGCCGATACGATTTCTAACGCTTCGGGCGTGACGTTGCTCGCTGATTTCCCCCAAGGTATGGGCTTTTTTTTATCATCGAGAAGCGTCAAAGCGTCGTCGGTTTTCATCATTGCCGCTTTTTCGCTGTCGATGACGGCGAGTAATGGCGGGACTTCCTCGCCTTTGGTTCGTGCGTCCTGAACGTAATGCAGTAATTGCGTGAACATTTTAAAAATGGTGTGCCGTCCGTCTTTCGCTTCAAACCAAATTTCTTTAGTTTGAATATCGACTAAGCCTTTCGTAAAACCTTTTAATCCAATCGCTTTAATGTAAGCGTCTTTAACATCTTCTTCGCTTTTCGCTTTTTTGAGTGCTTCGTGGAGTGTTTTGGGTTTAATCATGGGTTTTGTAATGGTTTTAAGTTTTAAACTTCAGTTTCAAGGGCTTGCAAAAAATTTTGCATTTCTTGATTATCCACACGCGCATAAATTTCTAAAACAGGCAACGTTAACTCAATGGATTCAAAGGTAATTTCGTCTTCAATAAAATAATACGTTGGTTGCCAACTTACAGACTTTCTAAAAACAGTAATTTCAACGCTGTCTTGCTCAATCAAAACGTATTCTTCCAAACTCGGAATACTTTCATAAATTTGGCGTTTCAAATTCTTGTCAAATTTGCGAGTGGAATTTGATAAAACTTCAACGATGATGCGCGGCGATTCGCTAAAATGTGTGTTGCCGTCGTCATTGTTACAGCTCACCACCACATCGGGATAAAAGTATTTTTTGCCCTTATCCGCGCGAACTTTCATATCAGAACTGAACGCTTCGCACGGTGTGCCTTTTAAGTGATTGTGAAACTCACTGCTGATATTGATGGTTAATCGTTGATGATTAACAGTGCCGCCAGACATGGCGAAAATTTCACCATCGAAATACTCGTGTTTAATGTCACGCAGTTCTTCATCAGCAAGATAATCTTCTTCGCTAATGTAAGAAGTGATTTTGTAGCTGGGAACGTTCATAAATACCTCTCAATTTAAATGTGTTTCGTCGCGTTTCATTTTTTCACAGTGTTAATTTTTTGCGGTTCTAAATACGCAACGTTTAAATGGTCATCAATCAGGTATTTTCGCGCCACATTGCGAACTTGTTCAGCCGTCACTTGGTTAATTTTACCCACATATTCCGCTTCTTTTTGCCAGCCTAAACCCACCGTTTCAAGCATTCCGAGTTGCATCGCTTGATAAAAATTGGAGTCACGTTGATACACTTCACTCGCTAACACTTGTGCTTTAATGCGTTGTAATTCAGCGGGTTCAACGAGTTTCGTTTGTAATTTTGCAATTTCTTCTTTTAACGCGGCTTCAACATCCCAAACGGTTTTTCATTCGGCTGGCGTGCCTTCAAGTTCAAATAAATC
>CAZLGN010000339.1:0-2092 GCA_964558865.1 uncultured Methylomagnum sp. | reverse complement strand
TTTTTGTCATTTCCAATTTCATAATGTCCCGTAAAACTACTCAATGTGCCTAAATTTGGCGTATTTTGAATTTGATGGCAAAGCGTACAACCTACACCGCTCATTGCTTCGTCGTGGCGTGGATTACTTGCATTCAAGAAACCGCCATCTGCTGCCAAAATAGATTTTGGTTCGTTGTAGCTTTTCGCTTCAAAGTTCGCCATTGGCGCATGACAACGGGTACATTTATCGCTGATTACATCAACTAAATGTGGCGCACGATTGATTTCGCTACGGACATAGGCTTTCCAAAGTGGGTCGCGTGCCGAATTTGCCATCATGGTTGCAGACCAATCTTTTTGAATCGAAACGTCTTTGTTAGTGTTATCGGTAATACCATCATGGCAAGTAGCACAAATGCTTGCACCTTTGAAATGTTCTGAAGAAAACGAAGAATCACCTTCTGATTGAGGTGGCAAAACAAAACCATTTGTTGAGGCAATTGTGGTCGCGCTAAATGTGTCTGATATACCACCAACCGTTAAAGTCGTATTTTTAGTTGTGCCATTTGTTGTTGCAGATGTCATTTTTACAGTAACTGTATTACCGTTAGTTACCGTCCCTGCCTTTGTAACAAATGCTCCACCGTTAATAGAATACGAACCGCCACTAACGGTAATCGCAGTTGCTGCGTTAATGCCTATTATGGAAATACTGTTTGACATTACTGGCGTGTTTAACGGCAAATTCGTTTGGTCAATAAAACTAAACGCATTCGGGGTTGTATCTTTTGCAACGGTGGTAACGCTAAACGTATCTTTCACATTGCCTATGGATAAAACAGCATTCTTTTTCGTGTTGTTTAATTTCGATGACGTTTGTTTAATGCTGACGGTTGCACCATCTAAAAGTGTTGTTTTACTGGTTCGATACGCAGCACCATTTACTGAAAATGAACCACCTGTAATGCTAATCGTTGTTTTCGTGTCAATGCCGCTGACTGTAATCGTGTTAGAGGTAATTGCCGTATTTAATGGCACGTCTGTTTGGTCAATAAAAGTAAATTTATTTGGCGTTGTGTCTGCAGCAAAAACACTCAAGCTAATAAAATACAACCAAAGAAAGAGAATCATTAAATGTTTAGGTCTTGGCATAAAAACTCCGTTTATTAGCATTAAGATTTTGCACAAAGAAAATTGAATCTATTTAACCTCGTTTGTTACAACACCTTCGACGATATATTACTGCATGAAAAATGTTCTTGTGTGTGACTTAGTCACCAATTTTTAAAATGGAACGCCGTATGATTCATACACACGTTAAGGCTTTCTTAGCGTCTTTTAGGAGAATCAAAATGGTCGATTTAATGTTAAAACTTTTTTCATCGGTTCTTGGTATGAATATGCGTGACCATCACGATATTCCCTTTGCGTTACCGTTGATGCTTTTTATATTCATAGGTTTTCTGGTTTCAACAATTGTTTTTCATTTCATGGATGACAGAGATGAAGAACTTGAACCAGAAAGTTCAACTCGCGTTTCCGATTTTTCGTAAAGCGTCACGATTAACAATTTCAATCACACCGCGTTTTAAATTTATCAAACCGTCACTTTCAAATGTTTTTAAATGCCTTGAAATTACCTCACGAGCCGAGCCTAATTCATAAGCAAGCTCGTGGTGTGTTTTCGCAATTATTTCTTCACCTGTTTCTAATAACGCTTTGCTTATTCGTTGGTCAATCGTGCTAAATACAACGGATTCCATGCGGCAAATAATTTTAGACAGTCGTGCTGAGAAATTTTTAAATACAAATTCACGAAAAAAAGGCGATTGTTCCATGCTCCGATAAAAAGCATGAGAAGGAATTGAAAATGCTACAACTTCACTTTCTGTAATTCCTTCAGCAGGGTACGCATCACCACTCAACAAACATGATGTAGTCAATACACACGAATCACCAGATTGAACTTGATAAAGCAACACTTCTCTACCTTTTTCAGAGAGAATTTGTACTTTCACAATGCCAGTTAAAACAAGCAAATAATTTTGGCAACTGCTACCTGGATGGAATAATTGCTGGTGAGCTGGAACCGTCACTAAATTTGACGATTC
>CAZLGN010000338.1:0-2101 GCA_964558865.1 uncultured Methylomagnum sp. | reverse complement strand
TCATGTAATAGATTGATTATTAAGATAATTTAAATTGAAAAAATCAACATTCCACACCGCTCAATGTGGGCGACTGCGTAATTTTTCTGAAATCCCCCTCACTTTTAATCACACCCTACATGTTATGACTGTGCTTATGAGGATGGCGAAACTGTTTCTATTTCAACGTATGGTTTGCTATCACAACCAAGTGGAACGAATAAAACTCGTATTCAAAATGTGGTAACAGCTCCGTATAAACACAAGATTCGTAAATTTTGTTCCAAATTAGAGGCGAGTATTAAAGTCCTTGTGGAACACGAAGAAGAACTTGGTTTAGAAGCTGCAAATAAAGCGAAACTAATTAAGTTACGCCGTCAGATAAATAAGCTGTCTAAAAAGCTAAAATTTGCCTCCAACCTAAACCCTATCAGTAATGCTACTGCTGAAGCTCTTGAAGAGGTTTTAAAACAGACTGATGGTATTTTTACGGCTATTTCAAGTGAGCAAGCTCTTGTGAATTCACTGCTTTTTTCAAGCGGTAAGAAAGCTAACACCGATTTGCTATTAACTGCAAGAGAAGGCGGCTATATCAGAAGTAATCGCGTAAGCAGAGTAGGTTACAACGGTTATTGTTCTGCTGCTATTTTCTGTTTTGCTCAAGAGAACGTTATTCCAGCAGTTATTGAAGCAAGTAATGTCACTGGATTATTTGAACGCTTCATTGTCATGTCAGAGCCAGATAGAGTTGGTGAGCGTAATCATCTAAATGCTGTTCAACCCGATAAGGAACTACTGGAGATTTACGAACGCAAATTTGATTTCTTTGACAAAGTGTTAGATGAAGGTTTTCATCCAGACAGGCTTATCACATTGCATATTGCTCATTCAGATTGGTTGAATATCCACCATCTTGAAAATGAATTTGAAGTGCAATTAAAAGCGGGTGGGAAATACTCCCACGCAATTATGCGTAGGTTTATCAGCAAAATCAGAATGCACGTTATGTCACTTGCTTGTAATTTATTTCTGTTGGAAGAAGAAGCTCCTGATAGAAGTTGCGATGTTCCTTCTGAATATGTGCTAAGTGCAATATACATGATGAAACAACTCATTGAGGGTCTTCATGCTTACTGTATTAGTCATGGGGCAATTAGCAATGACGAACAAATCAGAGCTGTTTTTGACCTATTTGTTAAACACAAGGATGGGCTAACGATGCACGAAATCAAGAAAAAATGTGAAGGCTTGCGTGCATTTAAAGACTTACCTTCAGCTCGTAAAACAATTGAAGAAGTTGTTAGGTATCTTGCCATGAATAACGTCTTGCTATGGACGAATGGTGGCAGTTCTTACATTAAAAATCCAAACGCCTAACTCTTTAACACTTTTGGATGCAGCGCATACACTGTGTTGCATCCCTCTTTTGAGGAAACTATTATGTCAAATGAAAACACCATGCTTGCAATCAAAGCATTTGAAGTAACACAACACGACTTGTCTGAAATCAACACTGAAAACCTAATTAGCGGGTTTGATTCAGTAGGTGAACAAACACAATTATTACGAGGAAAAATCCTGCTGGAAATCCGTAAAAGATGTTATCACGACGGTAAAACGTTGAAGGATTTGATTTTAAGTTTAGGCATCAAGCACAGTTCATTACTGGAACTCTCACCAGCGCAACGTAACCGATTGATGAATTTAGCTGAGTTTTTTAATGATGAACGTCCTATGTCTGGTATTTCTGTAACGGTGGATGAGATTAAAGTATTCATTGGTATTTTCAATGACAAAAAAGAAACAACAAAACTAAAATACGCTACTCATGTCACTCTTTCTGAGGATGCTAAAAAAATCCTAGAACACGTTAATTCGCTGAACCTTAACGGAAATGCGGCTATCAAAGCTCTTAAAGAGTGTTATACCAAAATGATTGAAGCCATCGATAATCCACCTATAGATAGCACTGCTAGTTCATCTATCGCTGAAAATCACTGCTAATAATCACAGCAAAGTGATACGTCCTTTTGGGGCGTATCATTCTTAATTCAACGTTTCAAATCTAACTAAACAACGCACCAGCTAAAAGCTGGTGGGTTTGAGTTAGGGATTGAAAATC
>CAZLGN010000337.1:0-2105 GCA_964558865.1 uncultured Methylomagnum sp. | reverse complement strand
ATTTGAAAGAATTGGCGGAACTGGCGAATTATTCGCAAGTGCATTTCATTGGCGCGTTGACGCAAAAATTAGAAGGTAACGAATTAAGTTCGATGTTGTCGTTGAAACAAGCGGGTTGCATTGCAATGAGCAACGGCAATTTCCCCGTTAAAAACTTGCTCATCATGCGCCGAGCAATGGAATATGCCGCCAGTCATGATTTGCTGTTTGTTTATCGTCCGAATGAATTTAGTTTGAGCAATGGCGGGTGCGCTCACGAAGGCGCGATGGCGACACGTTACGGGTTGCCAAGCATTCCCGAAGCGGCTGAAACCATTGCGCTCGAACAATGTTTGGAACTTGCTGAATTAACAGGTTGTCGTGTTCATTTTGGACAATTGAGTTCAAAACGGGCGGTGATTAAACTCCAGCAAGCGAAAAAATACGGGTTAAATGTGACGGCGGATGTTTCGATGCACCAATTGCATTTGACTGAAAATGACGTGGTGCCGTTTGACAGTAATTATCACGTTGTGCCACCGTTTCGCGGCGTTGACGATTACGATTTTTTACGCGCAGGTTTATCGAATGGCACGATTGACGCGATTTGTAGCGACCATCAACCGCATACATTAGATTCAAAACTCGCCGCTTTTCCCGAAACCAAAGCGGGGATTTCGACTTTAGAAACGTTGTTGCCGTTATTATTGAAATTAGTTTCTGAAAACGTGATTGATTTGGCGCAAGGTTTGTCATTGTTAAACGCGAAACCTGCAAAAATTTTAGGTTTAAAAACAGGCGAGCTTTCAATCGATTCACCAGCCGATATTTGCATTTTTAACCCAAATTTAGCATGGCGCGTCGAGGCTGAAAACTGGAAAAGTGAAGGAATCAACACACCGTTTTGGGGACAAACTTTAACAGGGCGTGTGACGCACACGATTCAAACGGGTAACGTTATTTTCAAACACGCTTAAACATCACATCCCAAACGCCATGCCCTAAACGAATGCCGCGTTGTTCAAATTTAGTCAGTGGGCGATATTCGGGACGTTCACAATACGTCTGCGTCGGACTTAAATTTTCAAATTTCGGCGCACGATTCAAAATTTCTAACATCCATTCAGCGTAGTTTTCCCAATCCGTCGCGGCGTGAAAATAACCATTCGGTGTAAGTTTTCGTGCCAATAATTCCACAAAACTGTCCCGCACAATCCGACGTTTAAAATGTTTTTTCTTGTGCCACGGGTCTGGGAAAAACAAATGCAAACCCGCCACACTTTCATTCGGCACGCGATGTTCTAAAATTTCAATTGCGTCGTGGCAATAAATTCGCACGTTTGAGAGTTGCATTTCTTCAATCAAAACCAACAAATGCCCCACGCCTGGTTGATGAACCTCAATACCGAGATAATTTTTATCGGGATTTGCAGCCGCTGTTTTCGCCAAGCTATCGCCGTTTCCAAAGCCGATTTCGACAATTAGTGGCGCGTTATTTCCAAACACATCAGCAAAATCGACTTCTGTTTTTGGGGCAAGACAATAATGTTGGGCATGATTTTCTAAAGCGAATTTCTGCCCAGGTGTGACACGCCCTTTGCGTTGTACAAAACTTTTAATGCGTGGCGGTTCGATATTTTCAAATGTCATAAATAATAAAAGTGATAAACGTAAAAAAGTGGCACCTGCCAACTGTGTTGCCACAGCGACAGTGCCACTTTGTGAATTAAGCGTAAAAAAAGCAATACAACTATAACAACATCAAATCGTCTTCAGTAAGTGATTTAACACCATTGAGTTCGATTGTAAATTCAGCATCAATATCTGCATCGGTACTGACATACAATATACCTGGTTTAGCTGCTGTATTACCCACTTTATCCGTTGCAGGCTCAAACCACACTTTACCCATTGCCTCACCATCAACTAAATTCGCTTTATCGTCGATAAACAATAATTCAGTCAAAGTAGCAATAACCGCGCTAGCTGGAGAACTTGCAACTGTAACCGTTGTAGTATCAACAACTGACGCAACAGCAGTCGTAGTTGCACTCGTCGTAGCTTCAACAATTGGCGTAACAGTAGTCGTGGTTGCACTCGTCGTAGCTTCAACAACTGGCGTAACA
>CAZLGN010000336.1:0-2108 GCA_964558865.1 uncultured Methylomagnum sp. | reverse complement strand
GCCGCGCAAATTGAAGGCGCGTCAGGTAATGCGGCGATGGCGAAACATTATCAAATGTTAATCGTGACAAAATTCCCGCTTTCGGCTGAAGCGAAACGGTTTAAATCCACTAAATAACTTTCATCCCACTATCGAGAGGTTCAAACATGGCAACGTTCAAAGGCACAATAAAAGCTGATAAAAATAACGGCACAAAAGATAACGATAGCATCACAGGTGAAGCTGGAAATGATGTGTTAAGTGGTGGTTTAGGCAATGACTTTCTCGACGGCGGCAAAGATAACGATTTGCTGAATGGCGAAAACGGTAACGACACGTTGAGCGGTGGCGACGGAAAAGACACCTTAAACGGTGGCAGCGGTCACGATTCGTTAAACGGCGGCAAACACGATGACAAACTTTTTGGCGATGAAGGCAATGACACGTTAAACGGTGGCGCGGGTGCTGACATGATGACGGGCGGTTTAGGCAACGATTATTTCTTTGTCGATAATTACAAAGATTCTGTTGTTGAAACTGACGAAATTGGCAGCGGTAATGATACTGTCGAAAGTGTGTTGCTCAATTACACCTTGACCGCAAATGTCGAAAATTTAATTTTGGCGGGCAATGAAGCCAGCAACGGCACAGGCAATTTATTCGATAACACCATTACGGGAAACAAAGCGAATAACTATATTCGCGGCGATGACGGCAATGATAAGTTAATCGGCGGTGCTGGTGTGGATACGTTAGACGGTGGTTTAGGCATGGACACGCTTATCGGTGGCGACGATTCCGATATTTATTTTATGGACAACACCGAAGATACAATTGTCGAAAATGCAAAAGGTGGCAAAGCAGACAAAATCAATGCCACCGTCTCATTCAGTTTGAGTGCCGCGCCAAATGTTGAATACCTTGAATTATCAGGCGACCAAGCGACCGATGGCACAGGAAATGAACTCGACAATTTGATTCAAGAAAAAAGCGACGGCAACATTGCCAACTATTTCAGCGGCATGGAAGGTAACGACACGCTTAACGGTGCGGGCGGTGATGACACGCTCGAAGGCGGCGACGGTAACGATATTCTCAACGGTGGCGACGGTAGTGACACCGCGATTTATAACGACCTGCAAAAAAATTACCAAATCACGCCCAATGTCGGTAGCGACGGCGTGGCACAACTTATCGTGAGATACATTGGCGGTGGCACGGACACCAACAACAAAGATTCAATCGACGCAATCACTGAAGGCACCGATATTTTATCGAACGTCGAAATCATCCAATTTTCGGACGGTTCAACGATTAACGCGGCGGATATTATCGCGGGAACCGTAGACACGCCAACTGAAACGCCTGTTGTTGATGAAACGCCTGTCGTAGAAACGCCAATTGTAAAACCTGTTGTTGTGAAACCCGTTACGCCAACCGTTAGCCGCAGCACAGTTGAACTCGCGGCAACCCAACCACCTGAAGATTTAGTTTTCGAGTTTGATTTCTCATTAACAAAAGACGCAGACACATTTGATATAGCTGTATTACCCAATGCCAAAACCGCGCGAATTCTAGCTTTAGGTGGCGACGATTCGATTCAAGGCGGAACGGCGGCACGTTGGATTGATGGGGGTGCAGGTAATGATGTCATTGTGGGTGGCGTATCTGGCGATACTTTGTTGGGAGGCGTTGGTAATGATTCGTTGGATTCAGGAGAGGGAGATGTAAATTCAGATTTAGCTATTGCGCCAGATAAAAACGGTATTTATCACTATCAATCAGATTGGACGCAAATGTTTCAGTCCTGGTTAGGCGGTTCCTACAACTTCGATAATACTTACTCTCGCTACAGAGAGTATGGGGATGGGGAGAATACGGCTACTACAAACATTTCAGCGTATCCAAGCATCGACCCCGCTGCACATACAAACGTATTATCGGGTGGCGCGGGGGATGACGTGTTAGTCGGTCGCTGGGGTTCGGAGTCTTTAATTGGTGGCAGTGGCGTTGATAATTTGAGTAGCGGCGGCGGTGTTGACACATTTATTTTTGTAAAAGGTGATTCTGGCGTGGGTAAGTAACAGTTCATTTTAATCTATGATTATCTATGATTATCTATGATTATC
>CAZLGN010000335.1:0-2113 GCA_964558865.1 uncultured Methylomagnum sp. | reverse complement strand
CAATTCAACAGTAATGCTCAAAGCGAGTACGAAATTTATTGTGATTACCTTCGCAATCAAATTGTGTCATTACAGCAAGCCATAAAACGCAAACCAGATAATCAAGAATTGATACAACAATTAACCGATTGCCAAGCCGCATTACGCGAAGAAGAAGAATGTTTGTATCCAATACTGCGCCTGAACACTGATGACCCAACAATCGAAAAATTGCAGGAAATCCTAATTGCGTCATTTCCAAATACGATTGCGATATTGCGGGATGAATTGTCTGGAGTATTTTCTGCGATGCTAAAAAATGGACACCAAAATGATCGTGATTTTTTCTTAACTGCCTATAACTGCACCGACACCTATGTCATTGACCGTATTCTGCGTGGTACACGAGAAATCAAACGTCTATCCGTCACATTGTCAGGATTTATTCAGCCAACCACCCTGCGAAAAATCATTGCTGAAATGATTAAACGTAATGGCTATGATGGATTTTTTAGTCGCTTTCTATTGGTAATCTTCCCGCAACGCATTGAGTACAATCCTGATGATATTGAAGTTGATAAAAATGCCATTGATGAAATGCAATACAAACTGGATTGGATTGAACAGTGGATACCTGAGAATGATGATAATGTTGAATCGTATCGCGAAATTGAAGTAAATGATGACACAATTTACGGCTTACGGTTTTGTTTGGAAGCCCAAGCACTATTTGATGAATTTGATAAAGCTCTTGAATATGAGATTGCAGAGTTAGATATGCGCTCAGAAACGGAAAGCTTAGATGAAGATGTCGTATTCCAAGCTATGCTTGACCACAAGTCAAAATACAAAACGTTAGTGTTAAAACTGTGTTTAATTTTTCATATGCTCAAATATGCGGGTGATTCGATTCCAGCTAGAGTTGATGTAATAACCGTACTGCAAGCTTTAGCTTGGACAGAATATCTCTCGAGCCATGCTGCGTTCATGTATCAGCCTCAAGAAAGCTCAGAAACGCCGAAGAAAGAGAAAACCGATAAAACCACTGTTAATGCCATTACATTATTGAAAAAGTTTGCCGAAGGTAAAATCCCTGATGGTTACACGGCGGCTAAAATTAAAAGTTTAGGTTGGAGTGGTTTGACTAAAAAGAATGGTAGTGATGTTGAAAATGCCTTGCTGTTACTAGCAAAACATCACTGGATTAGTTATCGCAGTCTTGATGACAGTTCACGGTTAGGTGGTATCAAATCCGAGAAAGTGACCTTGAATCCAAGAGCGGTGGCATTGCTTCAAGACCCTCAGAATTACACGCAATTGACGCATCAGTATAATAACCATCGTTCAGGAAATTATTTGATGCGGTTAAAGCAACGGCTGGAATCGTTGAAGGATAACCCATTCAATGTTGATGATGCCGAAGATGAAGCGTAGTTAGTGTTTGAGCCTGTGACGAAGGATTGAGGCTAGTCAGAACATTTCAGTTTGGGGAGTATAGGCAGAATAGGGACGATAGGTGCCTTGCTCCCTTTGGAAATGAAAAAAGGGAATTGGGGCAGAATAGGGAGTTTGGGTTCCTTTATTTCAATATCCCTAAAAATCCTTGAAAGTTAAAATCATTAAGAATAAAAAGTTAAATAGTTATAAATAATTGTTTTAAATAAATAATTATAACTTTAAATGATTATTTATCTAATGATTATTATTTAATTACATAGTTAATTATTATTTATTTCATTACTTATTTCATAGGTTATCTTTGGTACTTATTTTTAAAGGTTCCCCCCTAAAATATCAACCCCCAATTCCCTATCCTCCCTATCTTGCCCTCTCAGGGATTTTGGCAAATCCTTAACCCCAAGTGCCTATTTACCCCAAACTGCCTAACAAGGTGTTTTGACTGCGGTCATCGTGTGAAATCGTTATCCACTCTCACAATCAGTACCCCTCGTTATTTCTTTATCAAAAACAGACACGGCGTTGCTTGCATTCTTAAAACATTGACTGGTATTTCTTCGCTCTTCGTGGCAATCATTCACGTTACAGAATCTTCAACTTTACGATTTTGACCCGCAATATCACTATTCTAGTCTGTATTCATGTCCTATCCGTACAATCGTTTCTAGCATTTAAT
>CAZLGN010000334.1:0-2146 GCA_964558865.1 uncultured Methylomagnum sp. | reverse complement strand
AACGTTGTCGTTGTGCGAATTGCCGAGCGCGTGGCGTTGAAAATTTCACGCGGCAACGCGCGTGTAAAATTATCAACTTCGGTGGTGTCTAATGATGCTGTGAAATTTGTCATCAGGTTCGACTCACGCGCATAACCATCATGCCGTTTAAATCGTTTCCGATTTCGTTGATTGCATAATTCAAACCGCGAACAGTCACCGATTGACGACGTTCAACGCCTTTGTCTTTCAATGCCATTTCGTCTATATATAAAAGGAGTGATTGGTGATTGATTTGCACGGTTTGCAAACTCTCAACTTGTGCGTCAGGTTCGACGATAGCTTTAACCACCAACCCCGACGCATCAAATGTGACCTCTTCGCCGAATCGTTTCATTTGAATTCGATTAAATGCGTCATTCATGATTTATGATTTTTCCAAAAAGCCGCCTCGCCATTCAATGACAAGGCGGCGATTTACCTTACAACAAAACTACTACAGCCTAAACTTAGCTGTTGTAAATAGCGCGTTCTTGATCTGCACTAGGTTTGTACACATACTGAACTTTTGCATTCAATCCAGTAACAGTACCAATTTCAGTTTCATAACCTGAGAAGTCAATCGCCCAAGTGTCAACACTATAAACAACTGGTAATTGATATGAAACACCTGTTGAAACAATGGTAATCAACGCAGTTTCAAAGTTCAAAAGGTACAATAAAGTAGCTGGAAGCTGAACAGGAACTAATCCGCTTACTGGCTCTGCTGCAAGCGTTAGTGTTGCTGACTTAACGCGATGTGTGCGCTCTGTCATGTAGTCTGAATATGATTTTTCAGCATCAACAACCGCTGTCAAGTCGGCAACTGATTGATTTGCCGCTGTAATCGCCGCGTTAATCGCATCAGCAACAGTTGCAGAAGGATTAACCGCAATGTAATCAGCAATTTCTTTTAACGTGTTTAACGCTTCTGGTGCAGAACCGATTACATCAGCAATCGCTTTGCGGAACGAACCGTCAACAGTTGATGCGCCATTAACAACGTCTAAAACGTTGCTAATTGCTGTGTCTGCTGCTGTGCGAGCTGCAATTTCAGCATTGATAGCTGTCGTTAAAGCTGTTGAACCCGCTGTGCCTTGTGCATTTACTGACGCTAATAACGCCGCTAATGCTTCTGGCAAACCTTGAATACTTTTTTGACTAAATTTAATTTGTGACATTTTAAAATCTCCAATAAGGAATGACGGTGTTACTTAGTCCGACAACTGAGAGTAGCGTTCGATGCTTGTGAGGCATCGACTAGGCGGTTAATCTGTCTCACTCGACTTGCAAACTTACGTTGCGACGAGTTCTCATATTCTTTTTCTAAGCGTTGCAGCGTTTGAGTATCAACGCGCAAATCGAATTTGCCGTTTTTTATTTCGTGCGAAATCCCTTGTTCAACTGTCCACGCCGCAAAATAAAAGTTTCGAATAATCACGCTATTAACTTCGTTAAATAAGATACGATACCCAAGCCAACAATGGATTCGGGTTCATTCAAAACCGCGTAACTCGCGCCGTTTTTTGTCGTAAAAACAGTCACTTCGTCATATTGTCCGCAGTCGCCGTTATCATCAAAAACCATCATCAAATTGAGCAAAACCGAGCCTTCTGGTTCGGAAGGCAATAAAATTTTGTTGCCAATAATTTGGGTTTTAAGTGTTGTTATTAGCCTGTAGCCTGCGATATTGCTAATTTCAAAAGCCGCAGGTCTCGTTAATCTGACATTTCCCATTTTTTACACGCTAACAGTGACAATAACTTCGGCATTCAACCCGCTAATTTCTGTGATTTTTGCCCACATAAACGCATATTCAGCATTGATAATATCGCCCGCATTATCATTTGTAGAGCCTGATAGCGTTAGGATTGCAAGTAAAATGCCTGTCTCTATTCGTTCAAGATTTGAGCCGTAAATTTCAACCGTTGCACTCAATGCGCCAACGCCTGAAATCGAACCTTGTATTGTCCGAAAGCCTGTCCACACGCCAATTATTTCGCCTGTCGATTGGGTTGCCATGCCGTCAACTAATGTAATTACTTTTTTTGCTTTCATGATTCTAAAAATAACCCTTGTTCCGCTTCACGACGTAGCGTTAAACCGCGTAAGGCTTTGCCGCCACATT
>CAZLGN010000333.1:0-2155 GCA_964558865.1 uncultured Methylomagnum sp. | reverse complement strand
TCTTTTGAAAAATCAGAAGCCTCTTTAATCAATTTGCCAACAGATTCTGGGTCTGTACCAGAAGTAAGCGCATCAATTGCTGTTTGAATTTTTGCTGTGAACATATCAACACCCTGAGCAGCTGGGTAAGAAATGCGACCTGGATCGCTTTCAGCAAAAGAAGTTGTAGAAACTGCACCTAAAGAAGCGGCGACGAGTGCTGCTAAAGCGATTTTTTTTAACGTTTTCATCAACATTTATCCTCGAATAATTATTATTTTTTGGGGTTTTAAGGGGAATAGCCATCAACGAATGATGAGCTAAGGGCAATTCTAAACACATTTGCGAATTTTTCAACAAATCTGCACGTTTTGTAGGCTTTTTAGCGTTAATGAGCAGACCACGCCACAATTCCTGTATAAGCCGTAATTAAAACAATCGCACCAAAAACTAATCGGTACCACGCAAACACTAAAAAATCATGCTGGCTGATATAGCGTAATAGCCCTTTAATGGCGATTAACGCGCTGAAAAAGGCAGCAATCATACCCAGAAAAAAAACAGGCGCATCTGCCGCTACATCGAGTAACTCACGGTTTTTATATAAATCATAAGCACTTGCCGCACATAGCGTAGGAATCGCCAAAAAAAACGAAAACTCTGTTGCCGCTTGACGCGATAATCCGAATAACAAGCCGCCAATAATCGTCGCGCCAGAACGTGACGTACCAGGAATTAACGCGAATGCTTGAGCAAATCCCAGTTTCAGCGCGTCCAATTTCGATAATTCATCGACTGAGTTAATCCGAATCGTGTATTCGCGTTTTTCAGCCCAAATAATAATGAATGCACCGACAATAAACGCCGTCGCAACAGGAATAGGATTAAATAAAATCGACTTGATATGTTTACCAAATAAAAAGCCCAAAATTGCCGCAGGTAAAAAGGCAATTACCAAATTCACGGTTAAATTTTGCGCGGTTTTTTCTTTACGAAATAAGCCACTAAAGGTATCGCCAATGCGACGACGATATTCCCAACAAACCGCTAAAATTGCGCCAACTTGAATCACTAACTCGAATAATTTGCCTTTTTCGTCGTTAAAATTCAGCAAATCGCCCACTAAAATTAAATGTCCTGTGCTAGAAATTGGTAAAAATTCGGTCAAACCTTCGACAATGCCTAAAATCAATACTTTTGCTGCGAGTAATAAATCCATGTTTTTTCTTCTGGTTTCGGTTAAGGAAATAAATTTTATGCTAAACAGAAAACAAAAATCTGCTAATTTCTTTTATAGTTAGTGTTTTTAACACGTTGAAAAGGTCAGATTATGCAACAACAAATTGAATTAGAAGCGGCAGCATTTCGTCGTTTGGTTTCACATTTACAAACTCACACCGATGTTCAAAATATCGATTTAATGATTACAGGGGATTTTTGCCGAAATTGTTTGGCGAAATGGCTTGCTGCCGCAGCGGACGAAAATGGCGTTGAAATGGATTATGAACAAGCGCGTGAAATGATTTACGGAATGCCTTACAGCGAATGGAAAGACAAATTTCAAACCGAAGCTACACCTGGACAGCTCGCCGCTTACGATGCGAAAAAGAAACGGGAATTGTAAAAATGAGCAGCAAATACGATGCGATGTTTTCGGGAGTAATTGGTGAAGATTACGATATGCTCAATTTGATTTGTCCGTTGGCGACAAAAATGAGCCATTTGGTTGGCGAAACATTGAGTAATTACGCCGCGACGAAAATGGATAAATTGTCCGTCGTTGAATTAGGCGGCGGCACAGGCATTACGACGTTAGCGTTATTGAATGCCAGCGAAAATACGCAAATTCTCAGCATCGACAACGAACCCGTCATGCAAAATCAAGCGAAGAAAAATTTAAATACTTGGATTGAAAAAGGACAACTTTCGTTTTCAACTAATGACGCGCTGACGGCATTGAAAAGTTTGCCTGAAAATAGTGTTGATGTGATTGCATCAGCTTACACATTGCACAATTTTTTAAATTCGTATCGCGCTGACGTGGTGATTGAAATGTTCCGTGTTTTGAAATCTGGCGGATTATTCATCAATGGCGACCGTTACGCACTCGACGTACTCGGTATCCGAATTGCTCAAGGTGGGCATCCACCCGGCGATGGTGAGGCTGTCGGTGGGG
>CAZLGN010000332.1:0-2157 GCA_964558865.1 uncultured Methylomagnum sp. | reverse complement strand
CTTAAAACACGTCAACCATACCAAGAAAATTATGCTCATGTTTCTTGACTTTCAAAACGGTATCTACAAACCAGTGTAGGTAATAAAATCAATAAGATACAAAAATCAAAATGGTGCTGACTTTTTTTAAAGCCCTTAAAAATCAAGGTTCTTTAAAATTCTGAATTGTCGTTTTTGCGTAAAATTAACCCACCTGCATTGGTTTGTGGCGACTATCCAAATTCTGGGTGATAGCGTGCGGAATGTCGGTTGCTGCACTAAGTCACAATCAATCCATCTTCCATGTGTAGCACTTTTCCGAGTTTTGACGCTAATTCGTGATCGTGCGTCAAAACTAAAAAACTCACTTGTAATTCTTGATTAAGCTCAAGCATCAACTGATAAACCGAATCAGCCGTTTTACTGTCTAAATTTCCTGTTGGTTCGTCGGCTAAAACTAAAGCAGGTTTGTTAATTAACGCTCTAGCAACTGCTGCGCGTTGACGTTCACCGCCCGAAAGTTCACCTGGTTTATGTTCAATTCGATGTCCTAAACCGACTCGTTTTAATAATTCTGTCGCGCGAACTTGAGCATTTTTTACCGATTCACCACCAATTAACAACGGCATAGCGACATTTTCTAAAACGGTAAATTCGCCAAGCAAATGATGCGCTTGATAAATGAAACCCAGCGATTGATTTCGTAATTTTGCAAGTTTTGCACCACCCACGTTGTTTAAATTTACGCCGTTCAAAATCACTTCGCCGCTAGTGGGTTTATCTAAACCG
Source organism: uncultured Methylomagnum sp. (assembly GCA_964558865.1). Taxonomy (GTDB): domain Bacteria; phylum Pseudomonadota; class Gammaproteobacteria; order Methylococcales; family Methylomonadaceae; genus UBA10906. The sequence goes on along the minus strand of CAZLGN010000332.1, from coordinate 1,389 downwards.
CCAAGCAAATGTAAAAGCGTGCTTTTACCAGAACCTGATGCTCCCATAATCGCTACGCGCTCACCGACTGAAATATTCAAATCCACGCCTTTCAAAACCTCAACGTCTAATTCGCCGTAACGTTTCACAAGGTTTTTACATTCCAAAATGTGCTTACTCATAACGTAAAACCTCCGCTGGATTGATTTTTGCGGCTTGCCATGCCGGATAAATCGTTGCTAAAAGCGACAAGAAAAACGCCATGCCTGCAATCGAATAAACATCTGACCAAACGAGTTTTGACGGTAATTCGCTGATGTAATAAACGTCTGCAGCCATGAATTGCACATGAAATAATTTTTCAATTGCAGGCACAATCGTTTCAACATTTAATGCCAAAATCACACCCAAAACAGTACCAATAATTGTTCCAACTGCGCCAATAATCGCACCTAAAACCATGAAAATTCCCATCACAGATGGCGACGTTAAGCCTTGCGTTTTTAAAATCGCAATATCGCCGCGTTTATCGGTCACAACCATCACTAATGTTGAAACAATGTTAAACGCCGCGACGGCTACAATAAGAAGCAAAATAATAAACATTACTGTTTTTTCAGTTTGAATCGCACGGAAAAAATTGCTGTGCGCGAGTGTCCAATCGCTGACGTAATAATTGTTGTAAAGGGCTTGTGATAATTCTCTGGTAATTTTTGGTGCGTTGAATAAATCATCTAATTTGATTCGCAAGCCTGAAACAGCGGAGTCTAAACGAAATAATTTTGCCGCGTCATCAAGATGAATCAATGCCATATTTCGGTCGTATTCGTACATTCCGACTTGGAACGTGCCAATAATTGTGAAACGGCGCATTCGTGGTACAACACCAGCGGGTGTGGAATTCACTTGTGGGCTGATGATGGTAATCTTATCACCGACGACAACGCCTAAATAATTTGCCAGTTCGATGCCTAAAACAATCCCGTATTCACCCGCGACTAAATCGGTGAGTTTGCCTTCTTTCATTTTCGATGCGACTTCAGAAACCTTCGCTTCATTTTCAGGTAAAATCCCACTTAACATTGTGCCGCTAACACGGCGGTCGGCGTTAATCATCACTTGCCCGTTAATAAAGGGCGCAGTGCCTTCAATGTGTGGATAACCCACTAAACGCTGGTCAAGTTCTTGCCAATTATCAAGTTGTCCTGATTGACCTGTCACTGTTGCGTGTGAAGTCATGCCTAAAATGCGCTCACGCAATTCAGCTTCAAAACCGTTCATCACCGATAAAACGGTAATTAACGCCGTCACGCCCAGCGCGATGCCTAAAACAGAAGTCAGCGTAATAAACGAAATAAACTGCGTGCGACGTTTTGCGCGAGTGTAGCGCAAGCCAATGTAAAAAATAAG
>CAZLGN010000331.1:0-2160 GCA_964558865.1 uncultured Methylomagnum sp. | reverse complement strand
AATTCTTTAGTATTGATGCTTCGTCAAGCTAATTTTTTATGAGAAAGCCGTGGTTACTTATCAGGCTTTTTATAGCGATGAGTTGGCTCTCATTCAGCAAGTCAAAGCCTTTGAACAATTTGTGAATGCTTCACCTCTTGAGATTGCTGATCGGCTTTGGGTAAAAAATTCACTTTTTTCTGAACAAGAAAAACTACGATTTTCTGCGTAGACGCGGTTTATCATCTCACAAAACTATTCGTTTCTGAATGGACGCGGTTTATTTCACCCTTTAATTTCAAAATTTCTTGCTCAAGCTCTTCAATACGCTGGTCTTTCCATGCCGACACCTCCAGCAACACATCTACCAAGGGCGTGCGTTCATTTTCAGTTATCGGTGGTAATTCTGGCATTGGTGTATTCATCCTCTGAATTTTAGCTCAAAATACCTATCGATAATGAGAAGTTACCGAAAATACTTATAACGACTTGATTTTTAAATTAAAAAATTATGTAGATACTTGTAGCAGGTGTGTTAACATCACCACCAGTTAGGGGATGTCAACAAATAAATTTCTACTTATATTGAAAGGTAAAAAATGAAAGCACAAATTGGGATGCTAGGTTTAGCAGTAATGGGGAAAAACTTAACCCTTAACATTCGTGATAATGGTTTTAAAGTTGCTGTTTATGAATATAACGAAGGCGTTGCAGACGCATTTGTTCAATCGGAAATCGAAAACACAGCAAAGATTGAAAATGCCGAAATAATTAGTTCAAATTCGCTGAAAGAATTTGTTGATAGCTTAGAAGCTCCACGCATCGTATTTATGATGGTAAGAGCGGGGGAAGTAGTTGATTTTTACATTGATCAATTGGTGCCATTGCTTTCAGAAGGTGACATTATCGTTGATGGTGGAAATTCGCTTTATACTGACACAAACCGTCGCGTCAAGGCTTTAGCTGAAGAGGGTTTAATTTTTATTGGTATGGGCGTGTCGGGCGGTGAAGAAGGGGCGCATTACGGCGCATCGCTTATGCCTGGTGGGAATAGTGCAGGTTGGGAGCGTGTGAAGCCTATTTTTCAAACCATCTGCGCCAAAGTTGATGGCGAACCTTGTTGTCATTGGGTGGGCGATAACGGTGCGGGACACTACGTTAAAATGGTTCACAATGGCATTGAATACGGAGATATGCAGTTAATTTCTGAAACTTACCAGTTACTCACTGAAGGTTTAAATTTAAGTATTGAGGAAGTGCGTGAAATTTTTATTGAATGGAACAAAGGAGATTTAAATTCATATTTAATGGAAATTACCGCAGATATTTTGTCATTCAAAGATGTGGACGGCGCACCATTACTGACAAAAATTTTAGATACTGCTGGGCAAAAAGGTACTGGAAAATGGACGGGGATTGATGCCTTAGAATTAGGCATTCCGCTCACGTTAATTGGTGAGGCGGTATTTGCACGGTGTTTATCATGGCAAAAATCAGAGCGTGTACAAGCAGCAAAAATTTTCGCAAAAAGACCTGTTGACCCTTTTAAAGGTGATAAAGCCGAAATGATTAGCGCAATTCATGACGCACTTTATGCTTCAAAATTGATTTCGTATGCACAAGGTTTTCGCTTAATGCGTGAAGCATCGAAAGAATATGACTTTGCTCTCAATTATGGTGATATTGCTTTGATGTGGCGCGGCGGTTGTATCATTCGCAGTAAGTTTTTAAGCAACATTAAACAAGCCTATTCCAATAATCATGAATTGGAAAACTTGTTATTTGATGATTTTTTCACAAACGTAATGAAAACTTGTGAAATTGGCTGGCGCAAAGCAGTAGTATTAGGTATTCAATTACATATCCCAACCCCCACCTTTTCATCAGCCTTGTCGTACTTTGATGGTTATCTGAGCGAGAAATTACCCGCAAGTTTGTTACAAGCACAACGCGATTATTTTGGGGCGCATTCCTATGAAAGAATTGATAAGCCACGCGGTCAATTTTTCCATACTGATTGGATGGGAAAGGGCGAACAAACTGCTTCTAGCACTTATTCCATTTAATTTTTAAATGACTTGTGCATTTTTTATCAAAAAATGCACAAGGTCGGAGCGATCCACGAAATAAGGACTCAGTCAAAAATAATTTCCCGATTGTTTGAGTTGAAATGAGATAATT
>CAZLGN010000330.1:0-2161 GCA_964558865.1 uncultured Methylomagnum sp. | reverse complement strand
ATAACAATTCCAAATTTAGCAACATTACACGCCAAATAATTCTGTTAATTGTTCAACCGTCATAAAATACCCAGGTGGAAAAGAACTTGAGTATCACAAAGGTGATTATTCCGTTCCCAAAAGAAAACGAATTTGTAATGAAATTAACCAGAAAAAGATTTTGAAAGAATGGAACAGCTTTAATTATGAAAGCTAAAACAATTTATAACATCATGCCCGATTTTGGCGGCGCGTATGGTTGGATAATCAGAGATGGTGATGAAAGTCATGGTGTGGGTGGCAATCATGCTTGCCAGTGTGGCTGGGTAGGAGATCACTCTATTTCAGAAACACTTCATCAAGCGTTTGCTGAATGGCAGTTAATTTTTGAGTTAGATGATTCGTTATTGGAAGACAGTCATCAATCATCTTTTGATTGGGATTCTTTTCATGCAACAGGTTTAAAACTTTGTTTTCAGCTTAAACAAGAATTGAACGACGATGTGCGGGTAATTTACGAAAAACCTTTTGAAGACCCAAACCGCGAACAACATGAGCGTTTAGAAATATTGCTTGATGGCAATGTTTTAGAATTGCCTAATCGCAACGCTTTATCAATTGAAAGCTAATTATGAACACTTTTGAACTACGATTTTTTATTGACCCCATTCCTCCTGAACAAATTGAGGACGAAATAGAATTGGTTTATCAAGAAATATGGATTGATGGTCAACACATTGAAGAATCTCATGCTGTCGATTTACGTCAACTATTTCTCAGTCTATCGCAAGCAGGTGAATTTTTTATTTCCATATTCAGGGTTAAAACCTTCGCCTTTCAGGCGAACAGATTTATCTTTTTCCTTTTTCTTTTGTGATTGTCGGAAAATCTTGATTAGAAAAATTAAGTTAAAAAAATGTTGTACTTGGAATTTAAACTACAGTGTCTGTTGATAACGGTCACACGTCGTTAAGCCGACGTGTTTAGGCTGGACTTTCAGTCCGCTGACACAAACCCACCAGCTTTTAGCTGGTGCGTTGTTTAGTGGCTTTAGACTGTGACAAAGTGGTTTTCATTTCGTCACCGTTTTGTCACCAATTTTTAAATTACTTTGGCTTGTGTGACAAAGTGGTGACAAAATCAGAATCGTTTTGTCACACTTAATACTTTGTTTTATAAAGCGAAAAGTAACTGAATGACGTTGTGACAACTATTTCACAACCTTTTTTCCAAAAATGTTTTCTTCAAATACCAACCTTCTCGTGATTTTACTTTTTCAAATCCTATCGCCTCCATACGCTTCACAAAATTGTTGCGTCCCAGTACATTTTTATAGCCTGCTTCATTGCAATAAATTTTGTAACTACCGTAAATTGCCGTGACGTAATCCCAATAAAAATTAGCGTCATTTAAATTATCGATAATCGCGTATTCTTCAAACATCGCTACCGAATCAGTTTCTTTTGTGAATTGCGTTTTAAATTCTTCGCATTCTGCTGAAATAAAAATACTGCGATTAACGATGACCTCTTTTGCGCCTTCAATAATCCAATTCAAAACACCTGCACGATTAGCCAAAATCTTTTTGTGCAAATCACGGTCTTGTTCTTCATCGCTGATAGTTTGAAAAAAGGAAATAATCAGCAAGCGACGAAAAAAACCATGTGTGTGTTCAACGTTAGCCGAATCCATTTTGTTGACATTGAAGATTAACTTTGCGTAATCGGTCATCATGAACGGGTTTCGATACGGTAGTCGTGCTTCAATTGGTTCACCCGATGCCAATGTTTTAAACATCCCCGCGTCGATTTTGGTTAAGCGAATATCCGTGCCGTAATTGACGATTTTGTCTTTAATCATCGCTCGGTGATAACCTTTTTCGTCGGTCAGCGATTCCAGAGAATAATTACTGATATTGTCATTTCCTATTACGCCATTTAGCACTTCAAAAAAGACGCTTTTGCCATTTGCACCAGTGCCAAATAAGAAAAAGATTTTTTGTAACTACTCAGCCTGCAAAAACACCGCGTAACGTATCAAACGGATTGATGCGGTTGAGTTTGTTGGTTTCCCAGATAGAGCGAATTACACAAAAAGCCTCAGAGCCACCGACAGATCGAAATCCACCAATTCACTACCGTACACTTTTTTGAAAGATGGTTGAAAAATCGTAACCAATTGA
>CAZLGN010000329.1:0-2163 GCA_964558865.1 uncultured Methylomagnum sp. | reverse complement strand
ATTATTAAGATAATTTAAATTGAAAAAATCAACATTCCACCCCGCTCAATGTGGGGAATAACTCTTTTAAAAACAATAATCCACGAAAGAAAAGTATATAGAGATGCTTTAGGTACTGGATATGGTGTTATTGAACTTTCAAATGAAAAAGCGAGTAATGAAATGAACTCTTTGTGTCAGGAAATTTTAAATGGCATTTAAACTGAAAAAGAATAAGAGTGATTTAGAAATTCTTGAAAATAATTTCATTCAATCCTTAGACAAAACAAGGCTAGAAGGCCTAGGCTTAGATGAACTTGCAAATCGTTATGTAGCCATAGATAGTCAAGCTCACATGATGAAAGGTTTGATTTTACTTGAGGCTCGCACTAGATTTGCTTCTAATAATGAATTTGGTGATTGGGTAAAATCTGTTATCTCAATTTGTGATGATAGTTTTCAGGTAAGAAACCGATTGATGAATTATGCTAAGTTTTTTCAAAATAAAGATACAACAGGTATTTCTTTATCTTCTTGTTATTTAATTTCATCACCTATCAACGCAGACATAGCCGATAAGGTCTACCAAGTAGCACTGAATCAAAACTTGTCGGTGGCTCAGATTAAAGCTGAAATTGCTAAAGCTAAGGGATTGTTGCCAGAAAGTGTAGATGAAGGCAGTGATGGGCCAGAATTGATGCCTTTGGGGGATATTAGTAAGTTTATGGAACAGGTGCTGGCTGATATTTCTAATTTACCTAAAAATGAAGCGATGCGAGTTCTTAAAGAATGTATGAAAAAAGTTCAAAAAGAAAAATAATGGTTGTTCTTGAACAAGTTGAAAACTTTAAATGTAACTTTTCATTAGTTACAGGTATTTTGAGTTAAAATTCGCAGATGAATATCCCGAAGCCAGAATTGCCAAAAATAGTGGAAAACGAACGCACGCCACTGGTGGATGTGTTGCTGGAGCTATTGGCATGGCAAAGCCAGCGAATTGATGAACTTGAGCAAGAAATCCTAAAATTAAAAAACGAAACCCTAAAACCCAAAATTTCTCCCACCAAAATGGATAAAGAAGATGAGGCTGACAAGGCATCTTCGAAAAACGTTACGAAGCCTGAAAAAATAAGCAAAACAAAGTCGTTAAAAATAGATGAAACGGTTGTCATTGAGCCTGAAAACGTCCCTGTGGGTTCAAAGTTTAAAGGTTATCGTGATGTAGTTATTCAAGATATTATGTTCAAAACACACAACATCTGTTATCGCTTGGCACAGTACCAATGCCCCGATAGTCATTACGTTTCAGGGGAAATGCCCCAAGGCTTTACAGGTTGTCATTATGGCAAAGAGCTAATCAGCTACATCTTGTATCAGTATCATGGTCGTTGCCTCTAAACCGACTCCACGTTATCCGTATGCCCCTGAAATGCTAGCTACGGTGATGATTAACCCTGAGTTCATTCCGTTGTCCGATGTAATACAAAAAGATTACGAAGGCTGTTTGAGTATCCCCAGTATTCGCGCCTTAGTTCCACGTTATCAATTCATTCGAGTAACTTACACAGATTTGACAGGACAACGCTTATATGTCGATTTTGACGGGTTTATCGCACGGGTATTTCAACATGAGTACGACCACTTGAATGGACTTGTTTATTTGGATAGAGTTGACAACAATCAAGACATCATCAGTGAAGCGATGTTTTTAAAAATAATAGCAACGTGAGGTGGAGTAAATAATGGGACAAGCAAAACAAAGAGGTAGTTTTGAAGAGCGTAGAGAACTTGCTCAACAATTCATGAACGAACTGTTAGAACAAAACAGTCAAGAAGACATCCAATTAGCACAAAAAGTTTCTAAAATATCTGGATGCTCACTTGAGAAGGCTTTAGATACTCTCAAACTCATACGCAAACAAAATAATGAAAACATGGCAAAGGCAGGATATGTTCGTGTTGAAACCACACCAGATGGTCTTGCTAGATTTGAACGACTGGATTAGCACGTTAGATTCCATTCTACGCCTCGCTATTCCAAACTATGGATTGCGAATTAAACGCGCTTAAAACGCATTTATGAATGAATTAGAGCAGGTAACATTGTTTATGTTATTGAAAAGATAGGGCATAATTCAAGAACAGTATCAAGACGAAGTGTAGTAAGATTTAAAGCAGGTTTGG
>CAZLGN010000328.1:0-2165 GCA_964558865.1 uncultured Methylomagnum sp. | reverse complement strand
AAGTCCAAAGATAACCGAGTCGGAAATAAGGTTTGCCAATACATCGCAAAATGCAGCGCATCGTCTTTTTTATCCGCGACTAACGCGCGACCAATATCGCCTTGCATCGCGCCCGATAACGCAATCAAACCCTCGTGATTTTGTTCAATCCATTCACGGCGAATCATCGGCACACCGTCTTTAGATTGCCCTTTTTGATAGGCTTGCGACACCAATTCGGTTAGCGTGACGTAACCTTTGTGATTTTGTGCGAGCAATGTTAGGCGGTAAGGATTATCAGGTTCGTCAGAATTTAAAATTAAAACATCCGCGCCTGCAATGGGTTTAATACCTTGCGACGTGGCGGTTTTGTACATTTTGATTAAGCCAAACAGATTGACGTGATCCGTCACGGCAACAGCGGGCATTTGTAATTCGGTTAGGGTTTTAACGAGCTGTTTAATTTTCACTAAACCATCGATTAACGAAAATTCGGTGTGAACTCTAAGGTGGATAAATTTTGGTTGCATGAAGTTGTATCAGATGAAATTTCTAGCGTTTCAGTCTACCATTTTTGAGTAATGGCGAAGTTTGCAAATACATTTTACGAGGTTGACAAAGTACAAATTTGTGGTTTGTACCCTGTCAATTTTTGTTTTTTGATTTTGATGATGGCATTACCATCGATGATCAATTTTTTTCCATGTCCTCAAGTTCGATGCTCAACGCCCTTGTTGAAAAAACAAGTTCAATAATCGATGCGAAAAGCGACAAAATAATGAACAACATACTAATCGCAAACGATACATTGCCGTAATGCTGCAAGCCATAAAAAATAAAACCTGTCGAAACAATACAGCTAACAATACCAAGTACCGCAAACATTTCCATTGCAACAATGTATTGCAGGCGGCAACGAAAACTCACAATTTGCTTTTGAGCAATTGGACTGTGGGTTTTGTTAAAATCGGCGTGCTTTTCTCGAATACGGGTAGCAATTGTTAAAAATCGATTTGAATACGCTAAAAACAAAATCGTAATTGCAGGAAAAAGCAAAGCTGGTGTCGTAATAGCAATATCCATCATCATAAATTGACCTTATTTTTTGATAATAACCTTGTCGTCAACAACTAGTTCTGAAATTCCGCCTAACGAGCCTTTCAACGTACAACTAGCCTTTTTAAAGCCGCCACTTCCTACGTTTTCACCTTCCCAAAATAACGTAATGTAAGTGTCTTTATCGGATTCGGTTTTAGATGGAAAAAAGACTTTTTCGCCTGTTGCTTCTTCAACCGCAGCAGGGCATTTTTGATTTGCCATGCCTTGAATGTTGGCGTAATTTCGAATCATTGAGGCGGCTTCCATTTCGGCAGGTGACTTATCTTGTTTGCTTTGACCGACTAATAAAAAGCCCATTGCAAAAACCGATGCCACCGCAATTACGATTTTTGTGGTTTGGCTCATTGGTTCTTTTACTTCTGTTTCTTCACTCATAACAATTCCTCATCGTTGTGTTAAAAATCAATGCCTTGCTCTGCTTTCACGCCTTGCTCGAAAACGTGTTTAATTTTGGTCATTTCCGTCACGGTATCTGCAACAGCAATCACTTCGGGCGACGCATTTCGACCTGTTAAAATCAAATGTAGCCACGGTGGTTTTTCTTGGGAAATAAAATCAGCGATTTCTTGCCCCGAAATCCAACCGTAGCCGCAACAATAGTTTATTTCGTCTAACAAAACTACATCAAACTTTCCAGACAAAATCAGTTGTTTCGCAAAGTCCCAAATTTCACGACTTGTTTTAATATCTTGCTCAGGATTTTTTGTGTCCCAAGTAAAACCATCGCCCAATGCGTGCCATTCGATATTGTCAAAACGCCCAGCAGCTTTCTGTTCGCCAGTTTGCCATTGCCCTTTGATGAATTGAATGACACAAACATTCATGTCCCAACCCGCCGCGCGAAACACCATCCCAAATGCGCTAGAGGATTTGCCTTTGCCTTCGCCTGTGTTGACGACAGTTAAACCGTGTCTTCGGTCGCGTGATTTCATTCGTCTTTTTCCTGCGATTTAAACGAATCCACGAGCATCAACGCCACGCCAATCGTAATCGCTGAATCCGCGATATTAAACGCGGGCCAATGATATGTGCCGTAATACACATCAAGAAAATCAATCACATAACCA
>CAZLGN010000327.1:0-2166 GCA_964558865.1 uncultured Methylomagnum sp. | reverse complement strand
AGTCAGTCAGTCAAAAAGCCTAAAATCTAAACTTGCACTGTCAAGCCTTTTCTTAGGTTCATTGTTCGTTTTTTCACCAGCTTACGCCGATTTAAACACGGGTTTAGTGGCAAATTATTCGTTTGATGATTGCACCGCAAAAGATGTTAGCGGCAATGGTCACGATGGGACGATTAACGGTAATCCTCAATGTGTTGATGGCGTTAAAGGCAAAGCGTTTTCTTTTGATGGTATTGATGATGAAATTATGAGACTAGCATCACCAACCATGACTCCATATTCCAACTACACAGTCAGTGTATGGCTCAAAGCTGAAGACAATAATTCTGGCATTTTTTCAGTAACAGCGGGCGCACATGGTGGGAGCGAGGACAGGTTCATTTATTTGAAGGATGGTAAGTATTGTACTGAGATTTGGGCTGCCAATTGGAATGTTGACATCAACGGAGATGGTGATTCTACATACGTTTCTTGCACAGATACTCAAATATCTCCTGGATTTAACCATATCACTTTAGTTGTTACTGATACTGAAACACGCCATTATGTCAACGGTATGTTAATTAAGAAAGCTGCGTCTCGCGCATCTGAATTCGATTGGTCTGACAGATTTTATTTAGGCTATAGCACAGTACGTCCAGTGCAAGATAATTTTAAGGGAATACTCGACGAATTTTATTATTACAACCGCGCCCTTTCAGAAACCGAAGTTAAGTCGTTGTACAACATGGGACAACTTAGCGGCACGGTAAATGGCTTGCAAAAATACAGCGCGGTTTGTAAAAACCTGAAAACAGGCGTGAGCAAAAAAATTGCGTTGGCAGATGGCGCGAAAGAGTGGAATTGTGCGGCAGCGGGTTTGCAAACCAAAAAAGGTGAAAACGTGACGGTAACGATTACGGGCGTTTCGAAATAATCACATTTCATCGTTTTGCGCTAAAAAGAAAGCCCGTTTTTAAACGGGCTTTTTTTATTCTTGCTGTAATTTCACGCGCCACTTGAATCCGCCTTTTGTTTCACTTAACCTAGGTTTGTTCTGTTCATTTGAACGGTTTTGTATTTCCTCAAACTAAAAAAATAATGAAAACAACAACTATAAATTTTATTGGTAATCGCAATAAGGCACTGATTTTTTCGGGCTTACTTTCATTGATTTCGGTTATTTCGCTCGCCACACAAGGCTTGCACATGGGCATCGATTTCACAGGCGGCACACTTATCGAAGTCGGTTATCAACAACCCGCCGATTTAAATGCGTTGCGGCAAAAACTGGACACCGAAGGTTTTGAAGATGCCACCGTTCAAAATTTTGGTACGGCAAAAGATGTGTTAATCCGTCTCAAACTTCAAGACGGCGTAAGCAGTGCGGATTTAAGTACCAAAGTTTTGGACACGATTAACAAAGATATGGCTGAACCTGCGAGTTTGCGTCGTGTCGAATTCGTTGGCCCACAAGTCGGTGATGATTTAGCGGAAGATGGTTTTTTAGCGTTGCTTTATTCGTCATTGGCAATTTTGGCGTATATCGCGTGGCGATTTGAATGGAAATTTTCGCTCGGGGCGATTATCGCTACCTTTCACGACGTGATTGTGACCTTGGGATTGTTTTCGATTCTAGGTTTAGAGTTTGATTTAACGGTTTTAGCGGCGGTTTTAGCGTTAATCGGTTATTCGCTGAACGATACGATTGTGGTTTATGACCGAATTCGAGAAGGTTTCCGCGAATTCCGCGACAAATCTACCGAAGAAATTATGAACATTTCGGTAAATGTGACATTGAGCCGCACAATTATGACTTCGTTGACGGTGTTATTGGTGTTGGTGTCGCTGTTTTTCTTAGGTGGCGAGACGATTCATAATTTTGCATTGGTGCTTTTATTTGGGGTATTTTTTGGAACCTACTCATCGATTTTTATCGCCAGTCCAGCAGCGTTAATGCTAGGTGTTAGCCCAGCCGATTTAATGATTCCTGTTAAAGATAATTCGGACATCGCGCATTTGCCATAGTCTGCAATTACTCAAAACAAAAAAAAGCGGATTTTCATCCGCTTTTTTTGTGAAAAACTTACTGACTTTTTGCTTTAGCGCGGCGCGTTAAACGTTCACGTTTTTTAACCGCCCATTCGGTCATTTTGGGTTTTGTGCCTTCAAATGGATTGACAGGCG
>CAZLGN010000326.1:0-2183 GCA_964558865.1 uncultured Methylomagnum sp. | reverse complement strand
TTACATAAATCCAAAAATACGCAGGGGGTAGCACACCGCATAAACCGCATTATTAGCAAAAACCGATTAACGCGGTTTATGCGGTGTGGTGCTAAGGGCGTTTTAGCGAAAAATTAGGAAAAAATAATATGAACACACAAATAAAACTTAGCTCAAAACATGATGTGAATTATTCATTGCAATTGTATCCTTTCGAGAAGTCACAACAACAAAACAACATTGCAAATGTATCCACTCAACAGGAGACAGCAGCTATACGAATGACAAAAAACAGACAGTGCGTTTTGGAAGTTTTAGATGCTGAAGGCTGGAGTGATGAGACAAGAGGAATGGTGGACTCAATGTACCCACCGATGACAGTAAATGCGATATTTGGTTTTTTAGATTTCGTGAATTGGGATGGCAAACATAGTTGCTCTATCAAGCAATTAGAAAGAACGCTGCGTGATTTAGCAACCTTAGGTTTAGTCCGTGTCACGAAGCAGAAAGCAATGGTACACGGTTCGCTAAAATGTGAAAAGTCTGTGAATCATTATGAATTACCTCACCAATCTGAAAAAAATAGCGTCAAAAAATATGTCGTAAAAGCACTATCAGATGCCGACTATTTTTTTTATATAAAGCGTTCATCTCCCAAACCATTTACGAAAAAAGCGAAAAATTACGAGGTCGTGTTAAAACAAATTAAAACTGCAATCCAAAGAACGCATCCCGACAAATTTGGTGATGATAGCTTTATGATGGAATTTCATTTGTTGCAAAAAACACAAGAAGCGTTAAAAGATTGGCGGATACAAAATGATTGAATTACGACCTTACCAACATGGCGCGATAAACAATTTACGGGCATCAATTGGCGCAGGTAACAAACAAGTTTTATTACAAGCAGCGACAGGAGCAGGCAAAACGATTATCGCCTGTGAGATGATTCGACTAGCGACAATGAAGCAAAAACGAGTGATATTTATTGCCCATCGAAAAGAAATCATCAACCAAACCAGCGACAAATTAGACAAATTTGGCATCAAGCACGGTGTGATTATGGCAAAGCACGTTTTGAAAAATAGTCACCCTGTGCAGGTTGCGTCGATTCAAACGTTAATTCGCCGCGATAAGCCAGAAGCGGATTTAATTATTATCGACGAATGTCATTTAAGTTGCAGTGCCAGTTACAAACAACTGTTAGAGGAATATCCCAAAGCGGTATTTATTGGGCTAACGGCAACGCCAGTGCGTCTTGATGGGCGCGGATTAGGTGAAATTTACGGCGATATTGTTGAAGTGGTACCAATGGCAAATTTAATTGCCGATGGGCATTTAGTGAAGCCGCGTGTTTTTGCTCCTTTTACACCTGATATGAAAAACGTTCGCACCGTCAAAGGCGATTACGACGCGACCCAAGCCGCAGAAGTGATGAATCAGAAACAGATTACAGGTGACATCATCAAGCATTGGCAAAAGGCGGCAGCGGACAGAAAAACAATTATTTTTGCGTCATCGGTTTTGCACTCTAAAAATATCGTGGCTGAATTTATCAAATCGGGTATTTCAGCTAAACATCTTGATGCTAACACACCCGCAACAGAGCGTGACCAAACCCTGCAAGATTGGCGCGTTGGGAAATTTACGGTACTTTCCAATATGGGCTTGTTTGTCGAAGGGCTTGATGTTCCCGCCGCGAGCTGTTGTATTTTGGCGCGACCTACAAAATCAGTGACAATTTATTTGCAAGCCGTTGGGCGAATTATGCGACCTCACGAAACGAAAACCGATTGCATCATTCTCGACCATGCTGGTTTAACTTATGAACACGGCTTTGTCGATATGCCGCGAATTTGGCGATTAGACGGCAAAAAGAAGCGAGCTAAAGGACTTGAAAAAGAAATCCTTGTTAATGTTTGTGAGAGCTGTTTTTGCGCGTATTCCAAAGCTGAACACCCCGACAAATGCCCAGAATGTGGATTTGTCACACCCAAACCACCGCCGCCAAAAGTACGCTCAGACGGTGAATTGATTGAATTGACCGCTTACACAATGGAGCAATATAACGCGAGGCGTAAGCAAGTAATGGCAGACGAATTACGCGCCGCAAAAACACTTGAACAACTTATCGAATTAGGCAAACAACGCGGTTATAAAGTGGGTTGGGCGCACATCAAATGGGCAGAGCGTAAAGCGTGGCT
>CAZLGN010000325.1:0-2183 GCA_964558865.1 uncultured Methylomagnum sp. | reverse complement strand
GATTCAGATCTTAAAATCTCGTGGAACTTTGACTCCTTTTGTTTAAACTCACCCGATGATTATTTGCCGCGAACAAATTATGTTCCAGCGTGCGATGATGATGATGAATATAAACGACGAATTTCGCGGGTTTCTTGGTCTGAACCCCGTCAATTTGGAGCTTTATTTCCAAAAAAAGTAACTGAGTATTATCGAGTTATAAATCGTGAAATGATTGGGGCATCATCCGAAAGAACATTAACCACAGCAATTCTCCCAAAAGAAGTTACCCACATAAATACTTGTTTGAGTAGGAGTTTTAAAAGCAATTTTGTTCTGCTTGATTATTATTCAATGTGCCTCTCTGTTGCCGCCGATTATCGTGTTAAAAGCACTGGTATGGGACACGCGAACACCACTTTAATAAATCAATTACCCGTTTTAACAAATGAAAACTATCGTGAATCTTTGCATTTACGAGCTTTGAGCCTGAATTGTTTAACAACCCATTACGCCGAACTTTGGCAATCATGTTATCAGCCTGCCTTTCAATCGGCAACATGGGCAAAAATTGACCCGCGTTTGCCTGATGATTTCTTTAAAAACTTGTCGCCAACATGGCAAAGAAATTGTGCTTTGCGAACCGATTACACGCGCCGCCAAGCTCTGGTTGAAATTGATGTGTTAGCGGCAATGGCTTTGGGTTTAACGCTTGACGAATTGCAAACCATTTACCGTGTACAATTCCCGTGATGCGCCAATATGAAAAAGATACTTGGTTTGACCGTTCGGGACGGATTGTGTTCACGGTTTCAAAAGGTTTGGTGGGTGTTGGTTTGCCGCGTAAAGCGATAAAAGGCGACAATTTTTACCAAATTAAAATCCCACCTGAAAACATAAAAAGTCGTTGGCTGGAATGGTGCGCTGAAAAAGTCAGCGGGAAAAATGGACAATTTTCTATCGACACCAGCGATTGGGAATCTGAAAACAAAGTGATTGGCTGGGAAGATGTGCAGGATTTAGACGGCGCAATTATTGAACGAACCATTTTAGATACGACTGTGCCGCAGCCTGTTGAGCGCGTGATTCAATACGTTGCACCGTTTGATTTGTGTAATCGTGAGCAAGATTATCAAACGGTTTGGCGGTTTTTTGAAAACATAATTTGAGGAGTGATGATGTACGCAACAAACATTACCAATTTAAAACGTAATCCTTCTGAAGCCTTAAAACACGCAGAATTTGAACCCGTGCTGATTATGAAAAATAACGAGCCGAACGCGATGATTTTCAATTTAAAAAACACATTCGGTAATTCAAACGAGCAATTAAAGTTAGCCTTAGCGACCAGTTTATTTAAAAGTCGTGTGCTTTCTGTTGAAGCGGCTGCAAAAGTAAGTGGTTTAGCATTATCTGAATTTATTGTGCATTTAGGTCAGCTTGATATTGATGTTGCCGTTGCAGATAAACAAACCGCCCATGAACTTGAAACGATTAACGCATGGCTGTTGTAATTTCTGATGCAGGTCCTTTGATTGCCTTGGCAAAAATCGACCATTTAAATTTGCTTCATTTACTTTTTGGTTCAGTTCTTGTCACGAAAGCGGTTATTGCAGAATGTATCGACGGAAAATCCGAAGACGCTACCCGTATCGAAAAAGCGGTTCAAACAGGTTTGTTACAACAAGTCGAAAATCCTATTTTTCAGCATCAATTATCCAGAAGTCTTGGGATTGGCGAACAATCAAGTATTGAATTTGCACTGCAACAGCAGGAAAAAACGCTGTTAATTATTGATGATGCACTCGCCCGAAAACACGCATTGCGCCATGAAGAGTTAGCCGTAATTGGCACAGCGGCGATTTTATTCACAGCTCAACAACGAAAATTAGTCGATGATGCCGAGGACTTAATTTTGCAACTCAATCAGGTGGGTTATCGTATTTCGCCCGCGATTGTCGCTCAACTAAAACAAAAATTATCATGAATCCCAGCGTCGTTATTAAACAATTACAACAAGCGATAAATGATTATTTGCGCTTGAGTTTTGAAACCACCACGCCGTTTTTTGACGATATGTTGGAGCGTTTTTTAACGACATCTGGGCAAATTATCAAAGGTCCTTATCTATCAATAAAACTTCCTTTTGAACCACGGCTTTCTCATAAAAAATTAGCTTGACGAAGCATCAATACTAAAGAATT
>CAZLGN010000324.1:0-2184 GCA_964558865.1 uncultured Methylomagnum sp. | reverse complement strand
CCAGCGATTGTCCTTCGGATTCGGCGCGATACACTTCGCCTTGTCCGCCCGAACCTAAAAATTCTTTGACGACACACGTTTTGCCATTGTCGAGTTGAATGGCTTGATTGAGCTTGAGTAATTGATTCATAAGTTTTGAGTTTAATTTTTGAAAATGGGGGTTTAGTTACGAACAAGGCGAACACATTGACTGCTTGATTTACCAGATTTACCATAATTTCCGTCTACAAAATCAACATCCCAAGCATCGGAAAAATTTATAGATGAGGATGACCAAAAAAAACGAGCTGTTGTAAGAAAAATGTTTGAATTGACATATGTAGTCGCCTCTTTGCCTTTCAACATATCAGTAAGCGTTTTCAACTCGCTGCTGTCCATATGGTATCCATTAGTTGAATAAAATAAGTCTTTTAGCTCATCTTGAATTTCCTTTTCTGTTTTTACACCTTTAAGCAATGTTTTTAACTCATCAATTGTTGGAACCCGCCAATTGTTATAACCAGCGTAACCTTTCTGATTGAATTTTGCGGGAATTTCCATTGCAACATTCCACGTTACCTTTTGTACATTACCCGTAACGGTTTTGTTTTCCCATCGTTGCCCGTGAGCAAATCGTAACCACATCAAACCAGTTTCGGTATCAGTTGCTACGCCATCTTGAACGATGAATTTTTCGATTTGTTGTGGTGATGTTGAAACGATTGGCGTTGGTTTTGGCGGAACAATAATTTTTGGTTCGGGTTTTACGATTGTGGGAATTGGCGCGGGTTCAGGAGTGGTAGTTTGTTGCGCTGACGGTTGTTGAATTACATCTAACGCTAACGCCCACGATTCAATCGCCCAAACCGCAAAATCTTTTTGAATGCCGATGTTGTTATGTAACCGTTGCGCCAAAATATCCAAGTGCATCAAAATCGGCGTGTGCGTTTTTTGCGTTAATTCAGCGACGAGTTTTTGGTCTAACGCCAACATGAGCAAATTAGTTTCGCGTTGATGTTTGGGCGCGAGGTCTTTTAACATTCCTCGACAACGACGCGGGTCGTCAATAATGGAACGCCCGTATTTGTCGATGATAAAGCGAAGTTGTTCGCGTGGATGGTTGTCTAACATGATTTATCCATTGTGCCATTGTCGAGCTTGAGTAATTGATTCATGAGTTTAGTATTTTTGAACGTTTAAATTTAGTTTCGTACCAACCGAACATTATAGTCATAGTACTTACTGCCGCTGCCTGAATAGCCGACGTAGAAATTTACAACCCAAGAATCATATAGAGAAGACCAAAACCACATTTCATTTTGAGGAAAAACATCCGCATCAATGTAATTTCCATATGTGCCTTTGACTTTATCTATCAACGATTTTAATTCGTAAATGTTCGGAACGCGCCAATTGTTATAACCAGCGTAACCTTGTCGGTTAAATGTGTCTGGGATTTTCATTGCATCGTCCCAAATTAGCTTTTTTGCGTCTCCCACAACAGTTCCGTTTTCCCATCGTTGCCCATGAGCAAATCGCAACCACATCAAACCTGTTTCGGTGTCAGTGGCAACGCCGTCTTGAACGATAAATTTACCGATTTTTTGTTTTTTAAATTCTAATTCAGGTTCACTACGAACCAACAAAAGAGAACATTTATCATCTTTAAAGCAATATGTTGTTTGAGTAAGATAATCGAATTGGATCGTCAGAATAGAATCATACGCATTGACATCATTTGATTTCATACGATTTGAAGATGTCCAAAATTTAATTTGTCTGTTCGGAAAAATGTCGTTGTTTATATAGCACCCGTTAATATTTTTCTCTTTTTCACTCAACGTCTGTAATTCATGGAATGCTGGAATGCGCCAATCATTTCTACCCGCAAAACCATCTGGTTGTTGATTGATTGTTTTAACGATATTTACAGCTTCATGCCAAGTAATCAGACGCGCATCATTGATTATCTTTCCACCTTGAAATTTTTGTCCACAAGCTAAACGAAGCCAAACTAAATTTGTTTTTGTATCTCTAGCGATTGCATTGTGAACAACAAATCGCCCAATTTTATATTCAGCAGTTGATGTTGTTGCAAAAAGAGCAGTTTTAGGCGTAGCAATTGGTGAAATAATTTGTTCAGGTTCGGGCGTGATAATTTTTTGCGCTGACGGTTGTTGAATTACGTCCAACGCTAACGCCCAA
>CAZLGN010000323.1:0-2198 GCA_964558865.1 uncultured Methylomagnum sp. | reverse complement strand
AAAATTGATCAATTTCAGGGGGCGACAGTACATTAAATGGAATCAGCACCCAATTACCGTTAAATTAACTCTATGTTTCTTAACGATGTTTTTCTCAATGTTTTACTGTTTTGAAAAGGATCACCGTCGCGTTCAACATCCGTCTTAGCTTGAATAAACCAACCGCCGCCTTCTAATTCAGTAAAGCGATAGCCCAACCGCACCCATTTGTTGTAATCAGTTACCGCCTTTCTTACTTTGTCAATGCCGACAAACAGCTTATTCGCAACCTGTTGACGCACTCTTTCATGCGGCATATTGGGATCGCTGGTTAGCAATTCGTGCCACGCTTTTACAATTGCTAATTTGTCATAGAGCGCGTGTGTATTAAATCCTTTTGGTCTACCGACGGATTGTTTTACTGGAGGCGGTTTATTGCTCGAAGGTCGTCCGATTTTTGCCATTGGCGCATCTTTTGAGTAGGGATGAAAGGCGCGTACCTGCTGATACGCGCTCGTATGTATTGTTAAATAACCAGCAATAATACAGCCGCCGTTACTGCAATCGCGGTCAAGCCCGACAGCATTATAATTGCTGACATAATCTCAACTGGTGATTTGAATTCAAGGATTAGTGCGGAGGCGGGTTGTGGCTTGGTGGTAATCGGCTCGACTGGTATCTGAGTTTTTGCTGCCGCTTTTTTTGCGGCGTTGCTTTCATCAATCATAACTTGAAATGACTGACTTAAAATCGTATGCAGTTTATCTTCTGCTGCATACATCGCGCCTTTTCTATCTTCCATGCTGCGCCTCCTTTTTGCGATTAGCTAAAATCAATGCCATTGCATCGAGCTTTGATTCCATTCGCGCGAGTGTCGCCGCGATTTGTTGCTCTACGTTCATTTTACTCATTCCTTTTACAGTAGGATAATGTGCTGAAACCTTGTCGATTTACAGCGGCTTAATCGGCACGTTGTTAGTTGCAACGTGCCGAAGGTTTTATCGCGCCAACTATCGGCGCAAAAGCAGTTAAAACGTCCCAGCTAATTTAAACAATACGGCTGTAATCAATCCAGTTTGCAGAAAGCCTAAGCGAACTATCAGTGTCGTAACGTCAGCCCGTGATTTTTCAATCTGTGCCGATAGCTTTAGTTCTAACTCTCTCAAGTCGCCCTTGGTTGCAAGTTCGTCCAGTTTCGCCTTTTCAATTTTCGATACGGCTTTTGTGAGTGCGTCGGCTGTTTTTTCTGCCAACCCACTTTGCACCAACTCAATATAGAATTCGTGTGTGTCAAACGCGGCGGCGGTCATTGTTGCGCCTGTTTTTCTTGTTGATAACCTCTTACCATAGCCCTTACTGATTCAACTAGCTTGGCAGGTATCCACATATTCACGCCCGTCTGTTCACGTTTTGGTGCGCCCATTTTCTTTTTTTCTTTGATTTGTTCCATTACATAATCCCCATAATTGCGTTATTAACTTCTTCACTGCCAAAATCGATATACGATGCGGTAGAGTTCAAAGATTTGTGACCTAATGCTTGCTGCACCAATGGCAATTGTTTGGTGGCTTCCCACACACGCGCAGCAAATGTTTTTCTAAGTGTGTGCGATGACACGTTGCCGAATTCGCCAATTTTAGCGAACAACGCCTTTAAAACTTCATGCGCTTGTTGTCTGCTAATCGCTTTTAATTCGCCGTTTGCAGCGTGTTTTCTGCTGATAAATAACGGCGTGCTGCTGTCGATACCGATAACTGCCAACAATGCCGTGATTGCTTTCTTTGCGTCACTATTTAATAAGACGGTTCTACCTGTTTTGGTTTTGGTGTTGCTTGCGCGAACCGTTGCATGACTGTGAACCTGCCCACCTGTTGAAACGTCACCAACGCGCAAACTCAACAATTCTGAAATTCTATATCCAGTGCAGAACCCGATTGTGAGTAAAGTTTTTTCGCGGATTGATACCGCAGAGCTAATTATCGCTTTACATTGAAGCCTGCTAATTGGTCTTGAGCCTTTCATGATTGCGCCTTGTTGTTGGTTACTTATCGAATGTGAACAAGTATAGTGTAACGCGCCAACAAGTCAACACTTATTGAATGTGAACAAGTCGATAAAATTACCGCTTTTGAATCTGACGATTTAGCAAAATGTCAGATTCATTTTCTCAATCCCCCACAAACCGCATTATTGCTGCATTCCGTGAATTGTCGTAAATA
>CAZLGN010000322.1:0-2198 GCA_964558865.1 uncultured Methylomagnum sp. | reverse complement strand
TTGATGAACCGCCGAGCGGTGAAGGATTTGAACGATTGATGGCAGCTCGCAAGCCTGAAAAATTATTACAACAGGTGAACGCTTGAACTCCCGTATTTTCAAAACCCGCTTTTTTGCCCGTCAAATGCAGAAAATAGGTTTGTCTGACGAGTTACTTTTAAATGCCGTCGATGAAATGGAACGCGGTTTGATTGATGCGGATTTAGGCGGTGGCGTAGTCAAAAAACGCATCGCATTACCCAATCGCGGCAAAAGTGGCAGCACCCGAACGCTGATTGCCACAAACAAAAATGACCGCTGGTTTTTTATGTTTGGATTTGAAAAAAATCAGCTGGAAAATATCACTGGAAAAGATTTAAAAGCGTTAAAAGTGGTTGCAGCTGATTTGTTAAATTATTCTGATGAAGAACTCAATGCGGCTGTGAAAAATGACAAATTAGAGGAGCTACTATGAAAACAAAAAAGAAAAGTCTGATACTTGAAGCGGTGTATGAAACTGCGAGCGATTTATATGCTTGTGGGTTAATCAACGAAGAAAGAATGCAGGAATACAAAGAACTTTGTTTAGAGCCTGAACCCATCAAGATTGATTACGACGTTTTCGAGTGCATCAACCAAAAATACGGCTCTAATCGTGAAAAATTACAGGTTTTGATTAACGATTTACTCCGCAAACAATTGAATATCAGCCAGCCCGTTTTATGAAATACCAAACCTATCCCGCGTATAAAGATTCTGGTGTTGAGTGGCTGGGTGACGTGCCTGAACATTGGGAAGTTTGGAAGCTGTCACACGCTTTTGAACAAATAGGAAGCGGAACAACGCCGAAAAGTGATGCAATTCAGTATTACGAAGGCGGAACAATCGCGTGGGTAAATACAGGCGATTTGAACGACGGTGAGCTTTTTGATTGTGAAAAGAAAGTAACCGAATTGGCTTTAAAAGATTGTTCATCATTAAAGATTTTTCCTGAAAATTCGCTGGTCATTGCAATGTACGGTGCAACGATTGGGAAGTTAGCGTTATTGCGTTTTGACGCTACAGTAAATCAAGCCTGCTGCGTTTTTTGTGATGGTTCGTATATTCAATCAAGGTTTCTTTTTTATGCGTTTATTGGTGTTCGGCAACATATTGTCAGTCTAGCAACGGGTGGCGGTCAGCCAAACATCAGCCAAGATATTTTAAGAAGTTTAAAATTATCTGCTCCTGAACAAACAGAACAACAAAAAATCGCCCAATTCCTCGACCACGAAACCGCCAAAATCGATACGCTGATAGAAAAACAACAGCGGCTCATCGAACTGCTCAAAGAAAAACGTCAGGCAGTCATTAGCCATGCCGTGACCAAAGGTTTAAATCCTAACGCACCGATGAAAGATTCGGGTGTGGAGTGGTTGGGCGAAGTGCCTGAGAATTGGGAAATATGGAAATTTGCCCATTTTGCGCCAATTATCACTTGTGGAATTGCCTCAACACCGACTTATGTTGATGAAAGTGAAGGAATGCCATTTCTTTCAGCTCAAAATATACAAGAGAATAAACTTTCGCTTCACAAATATAATTACATTTCCCACGAACTGCATAAACAACTTACACAGCATAGAAAACCAGAGCGTGGCGATTTATTAGTTACAAGAGTTGGCGCGGGAATTGGTGCTGCTTGTGTAATTGATACAGATATGGAGTTTTCTATTTATGTGAGCCTTACTCATATCAGGGTTTTGCCACATATTGCCAATAATAGATTTGTCGCATATTTTTTTAGTACAGATTATTGCCAATATCTAAATCATCAAGGCACTGTAACAGGTGGTGGAGTCGGTAATCTTAACGTTCAAAATGTAGTCAAATATCAAATACCGCTTCCAAGCATAGAAGAACAAATAAAAATTGCTGATTACATCGATTCAAAAAATTTAAAATTTGCAGCGTTAATTGAATGCGCTGAATCAGCAATCGAACTCATGCAAGAACGCCGCACCGCCTTAATTTCTGCGGCAGTGACGGGGAAAATTGATGTGCGGGAATGGGACGTTTTATGACGAATAAAGCCAACGAATTACCATTCCAAAACGACATCATTTCGCAATTACTCGCAAACGGCTGGTTGCTCGGAAAATCTGAAAACTACAACCGTGAATTGGCGTTGTATTCGGAAGATTTGCTCGGTTTTGTGCAAGAAACCCAGCCGCAACAAT
>CAZLGN010000321.1:0-2202 GCA_964558865.1 uncultured Methylomagnum sp. | reverse complement strand
CTTTTTGAAGGGGGGTTGCGGGGATTTGCTTTAAAGCGCAAAAACATCAACGTCGCGCAAAAATTACTCGCTGAAGCAGGTTATGCAAATGGCATCGACCCCAAAACAAACGAAGCGTTAATTTTATATTTTGACACCACGTCAAATGGCACCGACGACCGCGCCCGCATGAATTGGTATCGCAAACAGTTTGAAAAATTGGGCATTAAACTCATCGTTCGCGCCACAGATTACAACCGTTTTCAAGAGAAACTCCGAACGGGAAACGCGCAATTATTCTTTTTGGGCTGGAACGCAGATTATCCCGACCCTGAAAACTTCTTCTTTTTGCTTTATGGCGCACATTCCAAAGTAAAATTTGGCGGCGAAAATGCCAGCAATTACGAAAATTCCGAATTCGACAAACTGTTTGAACAAATGCGAAACATGGACAACAGCCCTGAACGTTACGAAATCATTCAAAAAATGCAGCACATTTTGCAACACGACGCGCCGTGGGTATTTGGGTTTCATCCTAAAAATTTCGCGTTATATCACCAGTGGTTTCACAATCTCAAACCGAATTTGATGGCAAATAATCAATTGAAATACGCGCGGCTCGATGTTCAAACTCGTGAAAAATTACGCGAAAAATGGAATCGTCTGTTTGATTAGTCGGATTATGACAATCGACGAAACACGATTTCGGCGGCTGAAAAGGTTTTATTTAATGCGTCGTCATCGTGTGCCGCCGAAACAAATCCCGCTTCAAATGCCGATGGCGCAAGATAAACGCCTTGTTCTAACATTGCGTGGAAAAAACGCTTGAAATAATCTTGATTACACGCCATGACTTGCGCGAATGAGGTGATGTTTTTTTCTTCCGTGAAAAATAAACCAAACATACCGCCGACTTGGTTTGTGGTAAATGGCACGCCAGCTTGTTGCGCCAAACTTTTCAAACCATCAGTTAAGCGCGTGGTTTTTGCCGTCAAATCTTCATAAAAATTTGGAACTGAAATCAATTCCAACGTTTTCAAACCTGCAGCCATTGCCACTGGATTTCCTGATAACGTTCCTGCTTGATAAACCGAACCAAGTGGCGCGAGGCATTCCATAATTTCACGCTTCCCGCCAAATGCCCCGACGGGCATTCCACCACCAATTACTTTACCTAATGTCGTTAAATCGGGTTTGATGTTATAAAAACCCTGTGCGCCTTGCAAACTTACGCGAAACCCCGTCATCACTTCATCGAAAATTAAAACACTGCCAAATTCGTCGCAAACTTCGCGCAAAGTTTCTAAAAAGTCTTCAACAGGCGGCACACAATTCATATTGCCCGCGACAGGTTCAACGATAATGCAGGCGATTTCTTTGCCAAGTTTTGAAAATAATTCCCGCACCGCATTAGCGTCGTTATACGGTAACGTCAGCGTGTCGCGTGCAACCGCCTCGGATACACCCGAAGAACTCGGTACACCGAATGTCAACGCGCCAGAACCTGCTTTAACCAGTAATGCGTCGGAATGCCCGTGATAACAGCCTTCAAATTTCACGATTTTATTGCGTCCTGTATAACCTTTCGCTAAACGAATCGCGCTCATTGTCGCTTCTGTACCAGAACTGACCATGCGAACTAATTCTATCGATGGAACAAGCTCGCAAACACGCCGCGCCATTAAGGTTTCAATTTCTGTCGGCGCACCAAAACTCAAGCCTTTTTCAGCAGCGATTTTTACTACCTCAATCACATCGGCGTGAGCATGACCTAAAATCATGGGCCCCCATGAACCCACATAATCGACATAGCGATTGCCTTCGCTATCGAAAATGTACGCGCCTTTTGCATGGTCAATAAAAATCGGCGTACCACCCACGCCATTAAATGAACGGACGGGCGAATTCACACCGCCAGCAATAACGTTTTTGGCTAATTTAAAAAGTTCGGTTGAGCTAGTCATATTGATTCTCGATAAAAAATAGTTTGAAAACGTGATTTTAAGGCACAAATCGCGGTTTGTGCCTTAATAACTTGCACAAATTTTTGTTTATGTTTGATTCAACATTGACGAATAGGATTGAATCCAACAGAATTCCGCCTTTAAATTTTTATTGTCTAACAAGAGAACTCCAATGCAAATTGTTTTAGCCAATCCACGCGGTTTTTGTGCTGGTGTGGATCGCGCCATTGAAATCGTTGAACGCGCATTAACCGCTTTT